>JAZSAS010000014.1:2500-7531 GCA_045602005.1 Clostridia bacterium | reverse complement strand
TCATTAGGAGGGAATGTATAATGTTTCAATTAGGAGAGTTTATCAAAAAGGGTTTGAGTGATGCTGTTGGGAAGATGGCGGACTATCAGGTGATTTTAAATGCTGCGGGGTGGCTTGAAAAGGGCGTTCTTTCGGAGGAGGATTTGGAAGAAATCAACACCTTGATTGAGGAGCAGCATCTGGCAGAGGAAGCAGAGGCCATGGAAGAAGAGACTGCGGAAGAGGTCACAGAGACCGAGAGTGAAGAGGTTATGAAGGAGACGGGCGAAGGGGAAGAGACATTGGAGCGTGAAGAGGCGTTGTTAGAGGAAATAGAGACCGTGGAGGAGACGGAGGAAGCAGATGCCACGGAGGAGATAGCTGAAGAAGAGGAGACAGCGGAAACAGAGGCTGTGGAAGAGAAGGAGGAGGCTATAGAGGAAAATGAAGATATTTCTTGATGCGGGGCAGGCATGGAGTAAGGCATTGTGTCAAACGCAGTGTCGACAGAATGCACTTAATCCAGCCGTTCTTTCACCGGGTGGAACAGAGCGACAACCGGGAAAGAACATCCACTATACATTATTGTGATGGGGGCGGAGGAGAATGAAAATTTTTGTTGATGCGGGACAGGCATGGAGTAAGGCATTGTGTCAAACGCAGTGTCGACAGAATGCGCTTAATCCAGCCGTCCTTTCACCGGGTGGAGCAGAACGACAACCGGGAAAGAACATCCACTATACATTATTGTGATGGGGGCGGAGAAGAATGAAAATTTTTGTTGATGCGGGACATAACTTCTCCGGAGCTGACACAGGAGCACAGGGACACGGGCTGAAGGAGCAGGAGGTCACCTTTTCCATAGCGGACAAGCTGCGGTGCTATCTTGTTTCTGCCGGCCATGAGGTTAAAATGAGCCGGAATAAGCTGACGGAGAATGTTGGCACTTCTCTTTCTGAATCACTGCGAAAGCGAGCAGAAACGGCCAATAGCTGGGGCGCTAATTTGTTCGTCAGCATCCACTGCCATGCATATAATGGTACTGCAAGCGGCACGGAGACGCTTATTTATTCCTTTGGCAGTCAGGCAGCATCCTATGCTGAAAGAATCCAAACAGCGGTTACTGAAAAGCTGGGGACAGTTAGCCGAGGCGTTAAAGAACGGCAGGATTTGGCGGTTTTGCGTTTGACTGCCATGCCGGCTGTTCTAATCGAGACGGCCTTTATTGATAATGCCTTTGATGCAGCTCGGTTAAGGGAACGGCAGGAGGATTTTGCAGAGGCAATTTTTGATGGGATTGTCAGTGAAACCGCAAAGGAGGAAACAATTACGGAACAGACAGTGATGAAGATTCCTGATGATGTGTATGTTCAGGAGATTATTCCCGATAACTTTCGCATGCAGGTTTGCGATTGCAGAAAACGGCATGTTGGACTTTCTAAATATTTTAATGCTGGTTTTTTCTCTGGGAACGACAGCACAACTGTACCCATTGGGAATTTAGCTTGCGGGGGTGAAATTGTTTCTCAGGCTAAGGACAATGCAAGCTGGATTAATGTTACAAGGAAGAAGCTGACAACGATTTATACCACGACAGACGGTCGTTGCGGTATTGCTAAAACGGATAACTTAGAGGCTATTCCCAATCTGAAGGAGGCTGTTAGTGGGATTCCTATTATTGTTGGTGGTCAAAGAATCACAATGGACGAAATTAAAGCTGAAGGGTATTTTGGGAACGAAACCTATGATACTTGGCATGGCTTTTTAGGAATTCGGCACGGAAAGCTCTGTTATGTTGCCATGAAGTGCGGCTTTAATCAGATGTGCTGGGCGCTGGTTGCACTTGGCATTTATGATGCGATTAAACTGGATGGCGGAGGTTCTTTCATTCTCCATGATGTGAAGGAGCTGGCGGGAACGAGCGAAAACCGTAGAATACATAATGTGGGGGTGTGGCAGGGATGAACGAGGACTACAGGGTGATGCGTCCGGAATGCCACGAGGAATTTGAACGCATTCACAGGCGCATCGACAAGCGGGATAAAATGCTTGGCGAGCAGGAGGATAAGCTGCAGGAGCATGATGTGTCCCTTGCCCGGATGAGCGAGGATGTGATTCATGTGACAAAGTCTATCAGCGGGCTGACGAAGGCACTTTGGGGCGTGGCGGCATCTATGATGGCTACGCTTTTTGGGTTTGTTTTATGGTATATTCAATCGTTGTGAAGGAGGAGTTAAGTCATGTATGATTTGTTGAAGGAGTTTATTAAGCCGGAGCTTTTGGTTTTGATTCCGGTGTTGTATTTGCTGGGCGTGGCGTTGAAGAAGTCACAGCTGGCTGACAAGAACATCCCCTGGGTGCTGGGCAGCGCAGGTGTTGTTCTGGCTCTGGTTTTTGTGGCTGCGACCTCAGCATTTGCGGGATGGCAGAGCGTTCTTTTGGGTGTGTTTTCCGGCATGACCCAGGGCGTGCTTTGCGCCGGTGCCAGTGTGTATGTGAATCAGCTGGTGAAACAGGCGGGGAAAGAGGAGTAGATTAAAGTTTTACAAAAGAAACAATTCAGATGCGGGAATATAAGAATGAGTTTATATTATATGAAGGATGGTAACAAACATTATTTTATAAAAAAATAAGCTGCCGTGGGTCTTGCCAACGACAGCTTAATCTTCTTTATAACAAAGTCATTTGTTTGCCCGGTGCATCCTCGGGCTTTAGGTAAGCACCTCGGGCGGGGATGTTGCGGGTTCTGTAATAATCAAAGTCAGAGAAGGCAACCTCATCTAGTGTAGAAATTTTAGCTAAAATGCTGCCCTTCTTTGGCGTTAGCACCTGCACACCCTGAGAACTTCTGGTGGACTTAACGGGAATTTTTGCGGTGTCAAACACCAGCACTTTATTGATGTCGCTCATGGCAACCAGCTCTGTGTCTTGCGACAGGAAACGGATATCGGCAAGAGGTGCTTTTTCATAATAAGCATTTGCCAGTTTTTTGCGGTTAGTTTTGGTTTCGTAGCTGGCAAGAGGCACTTTGGCGATTTTGCCGTTTTCAAAGGCGAAAAACATAAAGCCCTCATATTTTTCGGTCATAACCATATACAAAATCTTTTCATCTTGTTCCATGCCCAAAATATTGGGAAGGTATTCACCTAAGGCGCTGGCTTTTACATCGGGCAAATCATAAACCTTCATTTTATAACAAATTTGCTTGTTGCTGAAGAAGAGCAGTTCGTCTTTGTTGGAACCTTCCCATTCACAGAGCATATGGTCATCTTCTTTTAGTTTCTGTTCGGAACTGGCACGAAGTGATACCAGTGTGATTTTTTTCACGTAGTTCTGTTCGGTCAAGAATACCTTGACGTTGTAGTCTTCAATAAAGCTTTCAACCTCAGGCAAGGTGGCATCTTCACTTTGAATAATTTCCGTGCAACGTTCTTTTCCATATTTTTTCATTAGACTGGTGAGTTCCACGATAATTAGCTTTTTTATGGCCAGGTTACTGGATAACGTGGTTTGAATATCAGCGATTTCTGCCTTCAGTTGGTCAATATCTTCCAGCCGTTTTAAAATGTATTCTTTATTCAAGTGTCGCAACTTGATTTCGGCAATAAACTCAGCTTGAATTTGGTCTATTGCAAAGCCCTTCATCAAATTGGGAACAACCAAGCTTTCTGCTTCTGTCTCCCGAATGATTTTCACTGCTTTATCAATATCCAGAAGGATTTTTTCAAGGCCCAACAGCAGGTGGAGCCGATGGGATTTTTTATCCAGGTCAAATTCCAGTCTGCGTTTGATGCAGCCAAGGCGAAAAGCAGTCCATTCCTTTAAAATTTCACGAATTCCCATAACCTTCGGCTTGCCGTCAATCAAAATGTTAAAGTTGCAACTGAAGGAGTCTTCAAGGGGGGTCTGGCGAAACAGACGGAGCATCAGCTTGTCTGGGTCGGAGCCACGCTTTAGGTCAAGTGTCAGTTTCAAACCGGACAAATCTGTTTCATCGCGCACATCGGAGATTTCCTTAATTTTACCGGCCTTCACCAGTTCAATGATTTTATCAATGATTGCCTCGACTGTGGTGGTGTAAGGAATTTCGTAAACTTCAATACAATTGTTCTTTTTATCATAACGATATTTGGAGCGAACCTTAAAGCTGCCACGGCCGGTTTCATAAATGGTTTGCAGTTCGTTGGCGTTGTAAATCAACTGACCGCCAGTGGAAAAATCAGGTGCAATCAGGGTTTTTGAAATATCACACTCAGAATCTTTTAAATAGGCGATGGTGGTTTGGCAAACTTCATTTAAATTAAAGGAACAAATGTTAGAAGCCATACCTACGGCAATGCCCTGGTTAGAGTTTACTAAAATATTTGGAAATGCTGTGGGAAGTAGGGTGGGTTCTTTCAGCTCGCCATCATAATTATCTACAAAGTCAACGGTGTTTTTATCAATATCGCCGAATACATCTGTACAAATTGAATCAAGCTTAACCTCTGTATATCGAGGGGCGGCAAAAGCCATATCACGGGATTGTTGCTTGCCGAAGTTGCCTTTGGAATCTACGAAAGGATGAAGCAATGCCCCGTTGCCCTTTGTCAAACGCACCATGGTTTCATATATTGCCATATCGCCGTGGGGGTTTAATTTCATGGTTTGTCCCACAACATTGGAAGACTTGGTTCTGGGTGCTGTGAGCAGGTTCATTTTATACATGGTGTATAAAAGTTTGCGGTGTGCCGGTTTAAAGCCGTCAATCTCCGGAATGGCACGGGAAATGATAACACTCATGGCATAAGGCATATAGTTGGTTTCCAGTGCCTGGGTTATGTTTTGTTCAATGTAATTTTCCTGATTCATGGGTGTCTCCTTTGTTCGCATATTATAAAGTAGAAATATCTCAGGTCAATCCTGTCAGGTCCTGTATGATTCGTGAAGCCATTAAATATCCTGCCACCGGCGGCACGAAGGATACGCTGCCGGGAGTTTGACGTTTGACGGAGTTTTCGTTGCAGTTTGCTAAGGGTTTTAAAGGAGTTTCTTTAGAATATACAACTGTTA
>JAZSAS010000013.1:0-3719 GCA_045602005.1 Clostridia bacterium | reverse complement strand
CATTCAAGCGCTCTCCCAGCTGAGCTATACCCCCATATGAGGTATACTAGGTGATTTATTTATGAAATTATGTGGCGGGGTTCAACTTTGAGTGCATCGCGCTCCCAGCTGAGCTATACCCCCATATTATTTTGAACGCTTGATTATTATATCAAAGGGTTTTTGATTTGTCAATCCTTTTTAACTATTTTTCTTTTGAAAAATAAACACCTGTTTGATATTCAAACTTGGTAAATTCGATAATTTTTTGCCTTCGTCCGAGAGACTCTCGGTTAGAAAGTCCTCGTTTAGCATCAACACCTCCATTTGTTTTTGCACCGTTTTATTCTGCTTGGTGCTGCGCGCCTGCGGATCGAGATTGCCGTAATAAAACTCTTCAATGAATTTAGCCATAGTTGTTAACCTCCTTTGCCTATATTGTAGCAAGGGGGTTCTTTTTTTGCGAATGTGTGAAAGTAAAATTGGCACAATAGCATTTTAAAAATCACAAGCCCACGATTTGTGTACATTAAATCGTGGGCTTGATTTCATCTTCAAAATTCACACTTATTTCAAGTAATTCGTAACTCGAGTTACAAATTCGGAAATGTCTGCGAAATAGTTGGGATATGCTTTTCTAAGATCATTAAATGATTCAGAACGAACTAGAACAGCGTCAATCTTCTTTTCAGCACGCGTTTTTTCGATTTGAGCATATATCTCATTGGCATTTTCTATTTCGCTAGGCAAAAAATATCTTATACTCAAACGTCTTGTATTGAAATTCAGAATGAGCATATAATAACCACTCTTTTTCATCTCAACACCGTTTGTATATGATGTAAAAACACTAATTGCTTTTAGAGTGTCCAAGACATTGTGCTTTGCATTAATACCTTCAATTTCAGATATCAGTTCATCTCTGTCAGCAATTGTCCCCGGAACAACAGGACAATTTTCTTCCAATGCAAACAATGATGAAACTAAAACAAAAAAGCGTTTTACATAATCGTCACCTTGACTCGCCTTGAGGTTTTGCTTCGTGAATATTCCCAAAGTTTCCAAAGCGGTTGACCATACGTGTTGAAGATGAGTACGATACTGAATTTCAATCATCATATTTTTGTTGTAAGTTTCAGTCTGATCGCTCTTATATTCGTATATCATATGTAAACTGCGATAACCGGAAGGCTTAGGATGAGCAATATAATCAGTCTTTCCAACAAATGTATGGCGTTTGCGAGATGAATCGTATTTTTCTGCGTATTGGTAAACTTCTTCAAGTTTCGGGACAATAAAACGACACCCTCCCAAATCTTGCATTGTCCAAAGGCTCATCGTTGGCTCGCGTTCAAGCTTTTTGATTATGGAATCTAAACGTTTAAGACGTTCAGCAACGATAATATCCCTTCGACCAGAGGCCATGCGCCGCAAATGAATGTATATAACATGTAGTGGAAATGCATGTGCAGCACGCCAGTTGTCAATAACCATAGTCGCTTCTTCAATTTGCTCGGGTGTTGATTCGGGATTCTTAATTCTTTTCCCAGACTTAATAATCTTGCTACGAGAATATTCTACTGTTTTCCATTTTTGCTGTTTGACCATGGCTTATCTGGCACCCCCATTACACTAGTTTTGACTAACAAAAAAAATCACAACTAAAGTATACCACATTATGACAAAATTTGCAATGTATATCAACACCCCCGAGTATGGGGAAGTACTTCCCCATACTCGGGGGTGTAATTTTGCGTGTATTGGGAGCGTACCAAAGTGGCAGATAATGTCGAAAAATGTATGCGGTAATTATGTTTTGCTAGCGATTACTCTAACGGTTTTTATTTTCAGGTTTTTCAAAAAATACAAATAAACTTCTCTCTTTTCCATTATATTTATTTTTTCGGCAGGTTTCGACTGACTTTTCATTCTTCATTTTATATACTATACTCACGATTGCAAATGCCGCCCTTGCAATCATAACGAATTATAGATATAATAGGAGAAAAGTAAATGTCACCGAAACAAAACAATCAATTTGCAGATGCTATGGGCGATATTTTTGACATATTTATACCGCCTACCCACGACAGCACAAAGTGGAAGAATTGGCTAAATACTCCTTATATTTTGGCCTGTCAGGACTGCAAGAAATATCATGGTATGATTATTCCAAAATATGAAAAACCGAACCCGGAACCACCAATACATCCCAAGTGTAGATGTCGCATAAAAACACTCAATGCAACAACTGCCGGACAAGGAACGCAAGATGGAAAAAACGGAGCGGATTGGTGGTTGAAATATTTTAAAACTTTACCCGATTATTATGCATCCTATAGCGAATTGGCAGCTGCCGGATGGAAGAAGGGAAAATCGCCAAATGATTTTCTTCCCGGCAAAATGGTCACGATGGGAGAATATAAAAATTATAATGGTCATCTTCCTGTTGCCGAAGGACGAACATGGCAAGAAGCAGATATTAACTACACGGAAGGAAAACGAAATAGTTGTCGAATTCTATGGTCGAATGACGGGTTGATATTTGTTACCTATGATCATTATTTAACTTTTATAGAAATCACATAAGGAGAAGCAGATGGAACAAAAAACGATTATTTTAGATATAACTGACTGCAAGGATTTGAATGACCTACATAAAAGGATCAAAACAGCTTTTAGCTTTCCGGATTTTTACGGAGAAAACTGGGATGCTTTTTGGGATCTTTTGCATACGGAATGCGACGCTGAAAAACTAAAAATCCGCGGCGTTCACACTTTGCCCGAAAAGTTGCTGCCTCATTTTAAAATTCTTTGCGAGATTTTAAAAAGAAACCAAGAGGAAGCTACACAATATGGATGGCAATTTGACTATGAACTGATCGATTAAGCAAAGCCCCGACTGCGAAAGGATATTCGCAGTCGGGGTGTTTTTTGCTTATGTTGGGAGAGCGCTTGAATGGCATTCAAGAAGTCAGCGGTTCAATCCCGCTTATCTCCTACGGCGATTACTCCTCGCTCGGCTTTTTCCATCCATTGAAAACTAAATGATAGTATGATATAATCATTTCAATACTTTTTACTCCACCCACGGTTTATTTTCCCCACTAAACCAACGGTAGGTGTGATTTTTGCTTTCCATGCGCTATACTGTAAACGAAAGGAGAGGCCGTATGGATCAAATCAAAATCGGAAAATTTATTGCCGCTTGCAGAAAAGAGCAGGAGCTCACCCAACTGCAGTTGGCAGACAGGCTGGGAATCACCGATAAGGCGGTATCCAAATGGGAGCGGGGCATCGCTATGCCCGATACCTCCATTATGCTGGACTTGTGTGAGATCCTGCAGATCAATGTTAATGAATTATTAAGTGGGGAGAAAATCACTATGGAAAACAAAAATCAAAAAAACGAAGAATTAATGCTCGATCTGGCGAAGGAGATCGCCCAAAAGAACAAAACCATCTGGACGACCATGTGGGTCATTCTGGCGGTAAGTATATTGGGGTTGCTTGGAGGCGCCGCCGCCGTGTACTTCTTTGTGCCGGAAGGGGTCTGGCAGGCAGTCTCCGTTATCGGAATCTGCATTCTCTTTTTAGTTCCCTGTTTTTACGCATTAAAGCTGGAGGTCAGCGTGGGTGCCTATAAATGCAAAAACTGCGGGCACGAATTTGTACCCACCTATACGCAGGCATTGAACGCGATGCACGCCGGCACCACCCGCCACCTGAAATGCCCCGAA
>JAZSAS010000012.1:0-3990 GCA_045602005.1 Clostridia bacterium | reverse complement strand
TCCATAACAATCACCTCTTCTATAGAATATCACATTTTAGCATCACTTTCAAGTGATGCTCTTAATATATTATTTTATTCTTTACAGTATTGTAAACTTGGAGTACAATATAAATGAATAAAAACAAAAGGAGAGATTCATTTGAAAAGCGGTATCGTATATGTTATTATTACAGCCATTTTATTTACAACTCATGAGCCGGTGAGCAAGCTGTTTGCCCACGAAATTAATCCCTATGCCATCACGGCTATCCGGTATTTCATTGCCGCACTGGTGCTATTGCCCTTCGGCTTCCGGCAAATTAAAAAAGATAAGCTCAGCCTAAAGCCCAGAGATTTTCTGGTTATGGGCAGTTTGGGCGTGTTATCCATCTGCGTCAGCATGGTGCTGCTGCAGGTTGCAGTGAAAATTGCTGATTCGCCGGCATTAATTTCCATTATCTTCTCTTCAAATTCAATTTTCACCATTCTTCTGTCAGCCCTTTTCTTAAATTATAAGCTGACAAAAACAAAGGTCTTAGGCATTCTGCTCTGTATTATTGGTGTTCTTGTTTCTGCTGATTTAACTAAGGGAAGTAACATTACCTCTGTGGTGCTGGCAGTTTTGTCAGCAATCACCTTCAGCATGTACGCGGTTCTGTGCAAAAAATATACATCCCGTGTTCCTGGCATGGTGCAATCCGGTTTTTCCTTCCTGTTTGGCAGTGCAGTTCTGCTCCTTATATTATTAATAGGAAATATTCCCATTGTTAACGGCATCACCACCTCTAACCTGCCCGGCGTGCTGTATATCTCCATTCTGGTAACCGGCATTGGATATTGGGCATATTTCTCTGCCATGAAGGTCGGCGGCCCGCAAACGGCTGCTCTTGCCTTCTTTATCAAGCCGATTTTAACACCCTTTGCCGCCTTTTTGATTAACGGCATTGTCCCCAGCCCCTCCGTCATTTTAGCATTGATTCTGGTGATGATTGGTGTAACGCTGGCGGGCGATACATTTCCGGGTCTTCACAAAAAACAGATTGAAGCCTGAAAAATCATATAAAAATCTCTTACATAACAAGGTCGCAGTGATTTCCACTGCGACCTTTCATCATAATAAACAACGTTGTGCTACGAATTGAACACTTTTTCTATGGCATGTTCATTTGCCCCCAAATTTAAAACGAACACCTTGACATTATTTTACCAAAATGCTATAATTGTCTTACGCTTATATAGGTTATATTAACCGAAAATGTAAATGGTTTTCCCCTTAAATTTAGAAAACTTTTTTAGGTTAAGTCAGAGAGAAAAAAAACAAAGAGCAATAACAACTGATCTTATTGCTCTTTAGCTTTTCTTTAAAATGCCCGCAAGGAAAAACAAACGATTCCATTCACGCTAAAAATTTTTTTACAGGAGATGTGTTTATGTTTCAGGAAAAAGTAAGAAATTTAATTGATAAGGTTCATGCTCTTGAAAAAAACCCGGACAAAGCAAGCAAAAAATTGCCCAGCGATAGCTATTTTTTAAGTCCGGATGAAATTCTTTGCTATAAAAGACGGGTGGGTGACGGTCGGCATCCTTATTCTGTTGACGGCCGTACATTATGGGCTTATTCCTCAGGAAATATGTATATTGAAGAAAGTCATTTCAATATCTTTTTGAATTCCCGTGAGGGCAAAGAACCCTATGTTTGCTTTTTCGCAGGTCAGAAGACAGAGGATGGATATTTCCCTGTTTCCCTTTTGGGTGTTGCTCGGCAGCCTGTTGAAAAAGATATAAAACGCTACACCATTTTCACACCCGAAGCCGTGTATTATTTTACCGAAACAGCAGAATTCATTGCTTGCGTTCGTGTGTTTATTGATAGCAGCAAACGAATTTGTTTTTCAAGTTATATCGAGAACATTTCAAACAAAACCATTGATACATATTTGTCAGCTTACATAAACCCGTTCATGCGCCACGAAAGCTTTGAAGGATTTGAAACAAAGTGGTATAAAGAATGCTCCCGCACACCTTATGGTTTTCTTTTTAAGGTAACTGAATATTTAAGCCGTGAAAGCTGTTTGACGCATTATGCCGCAGTTAAAACTGTTGGTGCCGATAAAGCACAAACAACCACCTCCCGTTTTGAATTTACAGGAGGCATGAACGAAAGCCTTAACTGTTCAGAAAGTTTGCTCGCAGGCAATTTGAATCAGCAGAAGAATTTCGCTGGTTTCACCGACATGGCAATCGCCGGCAGTTTAAACACCCTGACACTTAGCGCAGGGGAAAGTCATGTTGAAGATTATATCGTTGCGGTTGCCGACGATGCAAAGGCAGCAGCAGAACAGGCCACGGCTGAAGAAACGCTGGATGCAATTATTGCTGCAGCAGAAGAACAAACTGCAAACCGCGAAGCTAAAAAGCTGGGCATTAAATTCTCCGGCCTTACAGGTGCACTTAACGGACGTGATGAAACCCTCAACAACTTCCTTTATACTGTAACAAGACAGGTAGAATACTGCTCACGTGCCAAAAATTCTGAAGGACCGTTTATTGGTGTTCGTGATATTTTCCAACAGGTTGAGGCTTCCATCGCATGGATTCCCGATTATTGCCGTACGAAAATTGTTGAAGCACTCAACTTCATAGGCGATAACGGCAGAGCACCAAGACAGTATTCATATCCCGCCAATGAATATACCGCTCCTAAAATGGACCTTCGTGCATTTATCGACCAAGGCGTGTGGATTATTTCAACAGTATACACTTACCTTGCATATACCGGTGATTATTCCATTCTGGATGAGGAGTGCGGATATTATACCTTTAAGGATAACGATGTTCTTTTATGTGATAAACGTGACAGTGTTCTTGAACACCTTTTGCTGATCACAGACTTTTTGGTTTCCAACCTGGATGAAAACACCGGTTGTCTCAAAGCCCTTTACGGTGATTGGAACGATGCTTTAGATGGCCTTGGCAAAACACAAAAGCCTGGACAGGAATTTGGTAATGGTGTTTCTGTTATGGCATCGCTTCAGCTTTACAGAAATCTTGGTGAAATAAGTGAAATTTGCCGCCGCTGTGGAAAGTTTGAGGAAAGAGCCGCAGAATACCTCAAAGTGCGTGAATCCCTTAAAACTGCCTTGATTGAAAACGCAATTGTTCATGGCGAAAACGGCGAACGAAAAATTCTTCACGGCTGGGGCGATGATAAAAGCTTTTTTGTTGGCAGCTATAAAGACAACGACGGGTTCAGCCGTGACGGCTTAACTGCAAATTCATTCTGGATTTTATCCGGCTTATATAAGGAATATGGCGAAATTGTACCGGACATCTTAAAGGCATATAATCGTCTGGATTCCAAATACGGCTTAAAGACTTTTGAACCCTATTTCCCGCCGGAGAATGACAAGGTTGGCCGAATCACCCGTCTGCCACGTGGCACTGCCGAAAACGGTGCTACCTATATTCATGCAACTCTGTTTGCAATCTGGTCGCTCCTTGAAATCGGCGAATCGGAAAAAGCATGGGAACAGCTTTACAAAATTTTACCGATTACACATGAATTTATTTCAACGACACCGTTCGTTATGCCAAACTCTTATATTCATAACGAAGAAAAAGGCTTTGATGGCGAATCAATGAGCGATTGGTACACCGGAAGTGCTTGCGTTTTAATCAAATCACTGATTGGCGGTGTATACGGCATACGTCCGACTCTCGACGGTGTTAAAATTGACACGGCAGCATATATGCCTTGTGAAAGTGCTGAAATTACCTTGCGAGTGAAAGGATCCCCCCTCCACCTTATCTACAAGAAGAAAGGCGGCGGACGGACCATTTCCGCCAATGTGGAAAGTACTGCAACAGATACAGGCATTTATTTACCTCTGTCAGTCTTTAACGGAAAAGAAATCGTAGTAGAAATCACTGACTAATATATCTGGCAATATAAATACTCTGCCCCCTGAAAGCAATTTATCAGCTCTCAGGGGGCAGAGTGTATTTTGCA
>JAZSAS010000011.1:0-26981 GCA_045602005.1 Clostridia bacterium | reverse complement strand
TTCTGCGACCCATAGGAATTTAGGTAGTGACACCTGAGAATAACTCTTTCTTAAACTCTCTGGGTACATATGATGGATTCTATAACTCTTATATTTCCTGGAACTCGTTAAAAATAAACGTAATACAACTGGATTTTCTTTAGAAATATCCGGTGTTTCTGCTTTTATAAAGTCCCAAATTTTTAACTCCTTTAAACACTCATGTATTATGCTGTAAGCATCTCCGGCTTCCAAAAATATCCTTTTATATAAAGGAGCCGCAAATACACAAAGTTTTGCATCATCATATAAGGTTAGATTGTTAAACTCCTCAATAGTATATGGAATTTGATTGTCATCAATCATCACATACTCATTGTAAAGCTGTGAAGAATCGATGAATGGAACAGCATCTTGGTCTTCCTGATCTGATAGCTGAATTTGTATATCATTCAAAGGAAGTCTTTTTGATGAATGACCAACACAAATTACAGAATGTCTTACATCATAGTTTCTGTCTTTTCCCTGAACCCCCAAAGCTAAAGGTATTCCGGATTCAACATAATAATGAAATAATCTTTTTAATTCATCTATGTTATAGACCGTATCAGCATATAATCTGGGAGCAAAAGAAAAAGCTTTTAACAAATTGGTTATTCTTAAATAATCTAAACCGCTTGATGGCAGTACTCTTTCAGAGGAAATGTCATCAAGTTTTTGTACAATATCGCTGGGTAAAATAGTTTTATATTCGGGATATCTTGTTCCAAAATACTCCAAAATATTCCATACAGTGGTTTCAGCACAAGTCATAACTTCTGCATCTTGTGATAGGAAGGGAAACGCATTAACTGTAAAAATATTTCCCAGTATTTCAACACTGAAATCAGCCGTTCTTATATGTGCTGTCATGTATTTGAGTTTTGATGGGTCTAATAATGTTCTTCCGACAACTCGCCTTGGCAAGGGTCTTAAAACAATCGTCCCGATAAAAGCATCAGAAAGGCAACGAAACATTTCATTTTTATAGAAATCATTAAGTTGAAAATCACCGTTAAAAAAAGAAAGTCTCTGGCAACTGCGATTATATTCGCAATGTTTTCCGGAGTAATATAAATAATATGTATCTCTGTAAAGTTTATCAACATAACATGGCTCAAAAAGTATAGACAAAGGCAATTGCATGTTGCTTATTATTTTTGTTAGCCTTGCGGTATCTGTCTGTCTGTTATTTGATGTTAAATATGATATAAACTGTTCTATGTCGTCCGGAGATTCTAAAACGAAAAGTTTCACTCCGTTTAGGTTATTCTGCAAACGTATTTCCACTTCTTTCCTTATTTTAACTACATCAATAGTTACATCTATTTATTATAGCATATACATCAATTATTTGCAACATATATTTACAAAAAAATTACAAATTTGTCCCTGATAACGCACACATTTTCTGTTGGTGAACACATTATGAACCGAATGTTTGCACTTTAGATGTTCTTTAATAAAACTCTTAACTCACAATAGTATAAATTGGTACCACCAGGGAATACTTCCTTTAAAAGGAGGTTTTAACCATGATTGAACAAGATACGATTAAGCTACTCAGAGAATGTGATGCCGGTATTAAAATGGGCGTGACTTCCATTGATGATGTTTTGTCTTATGTGCAAAATGAGGAATTTAAGAAGACACTTTCGGAATGTAAATCAGATCATGAGGCGCTACGTTCAGAGGTTCAAGGGCTTTTGCGTGACTATCACGATGAGGGCAAGGAACCAAATCCAATGGCAAAGAGCATGTCTTGGATGAAAACCAATGCAAAGCTTTTGCTTGATGATTCTGACAAAACGGTTGCTGATCTGATGACCGATGGTTGTAATATGGGCGTTAAGTCCTTAAATCGTTATTTAAATCAATATAAGGCGGCGGATGAAACTTCAAAAAATATGACCAAAAGTCTGATTCATTTGGAGGAGCAGTTGGCAATAGACATCCGGCCATATTTATAAGCTAAAAGGAGCTGTTACAGCTCTTTTTTTATGCAAAATATTTTTGTGCAAGATTTCAGGTGAAATTACCTTGATTCTTTTGTTTTCTTATGTTATAATGAAAAGTCCAGAGGCCTTTTGAAAGGCTGAAAATTTCATTTACTTGGGGGCAGAAAGGATGAAAGCGCAGTTATCGTCAATATGGTATCAAGCACTGAAGCTTTTAAAGGAAAAACCGGAAATCAGTCAATCGGCTTATGACCATTGGGTTGAGCCGTTGTTGCCTGTTGGCATCACCAGTGAGGCCATTTATTTAAAGGTTCCCACAGAGCTTCATTTTGAAATTGTAAAATCCATGTATCTAGATGCGATTAAAGACGCTGTCAGAATGTCTGCTGATATTTATTATTCCGTTGAGTTACTGGATTATAATGATCCTCTGCCAGCTGAACTGGAAACCACGGTTTCCTATTCCGACCGCAGTGATGATGCTGTTACCTTAAATCCCCGTTACACCTTTTCCTCCTTTGTGGTAGGTGATTCTAACCGATTGGCTCATGCAGCATCTCAGGCGGTATCTGAGCGTCCGGCAAAGGCCTTTAATCCTCTGTTTATTTATGGCGGACCGGGACTTGGAAAAACTCATTTGGTGCAGGCGATTGGTAACCAGATTAAGGAAAATAATCCCGGTGCTAACATTCTTTATATCACAAGTGAGAAGTTTACCAATGATTTTATCAACACCTTGATTGATAAAAAAACAGTGGATTTTAGAAACAAATACAGAACCTGTGATGTTTTAATTATTGATGATATACAGTTTATTTCCAATAAAGATCAAACGCAGATTGAATTTTTCCATACCTTTAATGCCTTGCACGAATCGGACAAGCAGATTATCATCACGTCTGACCGTCCTCCCAGAGAAATCAAGGAATTGGAAGAGCGGATACGGAACCGGTTTGAGTGGGGCCTGATTGTGGATATTAAGCCACCAGATTTAGAGACTCGTGTGGCAATTTTGAAGAAAAAAGCCAGCGAAGAAAATTTTGAGGTTCCTGACGATATTCTGTTTTACATAGCCGAAAATTTGAAATCTAATATTAGAAATTTAGAGGGTGTTTTAAAGCGTCTCACTGCCTATAATGTTTTAATGGGGCGTCCTATTACCATGCAGCTGGCAAATGAGGCGATTAAGGAATTTTTAAATAAATCGGAGGACCCTCACATTAACACAGAGTATATTTTATCCATCGTGTCAAACTACTTCAATTTGACCTCCGATGAGATTTTGTCCTCTAAGAGAACCCAGGAGATTTCTTATGCAAGACACATTGCTATGTATTTAATGCGTGAATTCACCGGCTTATCTTTGCCGAAAATCGGAAAAGAACTGGGAGGCAGAAACCATGCCACCATTTTAAATGGTATCAATAACATTAAAAACAGTATGGAAAAAAATGAGGATACTAAAAAAATTGTGGAGGAGCTCATCATAAATCTGGAAAATCGGCAATAAATGAGGTGTCAGAATGAAAGTTCAGATTGAAACAGAATATATTAAACTTGACCAGCTGCTGAAATTTGCCGGCATTGCTTATTCCGGCAGCGATGCAAAGGAACTGATTCTTTCCGGTGCAGTCAGTGTAAACGGCGAGTTGTGCCAGATGCGTGGAAAAAAGATACATTCCGGTGATGTAGTGTTTTTAGAGCTTGGAGATGAATATCTGGAGATTACGGTGGAGTAGCCTATGTATATCAAAAGTTTGACCCTGAAGAATTTTCGTAATTACGATGAACAAAGTCTTATTTTTGATGCATCTACCAATGTTTTTCAGGGAAATAATGCACAGGGAAAAACCAATCTGTTGGAAGCCTTATATCTTTTTAGTATGGGAAAATCCTTCCGCACGCATCAGGATGCGGAGATGATTCGATTTGGCGAAAGCTATACCAAAGCTGAGCTTTGCTTTTGTGACCGAAATCGGGAACATACGCTAGAAATTATTATTTTAAGAGATAAAAAAAAGCAAATTAAAATCAACGGTCTTACCATTAGCCGGCTGAGTGAGCTGATTGGTCACTTAAATGTGGTTTTGTTCTATCCTGAAGAACTGGGGCTGGTGAAAGAAGGACCGTATATTCGTCGCCGGTTTATGGATGTGGCACTGTCTCAATTGCGTCCGGGTTATTACCATACTCTAGGACGATATCAGAGAGTGGTGGACCAGAGAAACAGGCTCATTAAGCGGATTCGAATGAATAGTGCCGGCGGCATAACTGATACAGTGTCGGTATGGAACGAAAAACTGACTGACTACGGCATGGAGCTGATTGCTTATCGGCAGGCATTCATGGAACGGTTAAATGTTCTGGCGCAAAAGGCGCATTTTGAAGCATCGGGCGAAAACCTGGAAATATTCTATAAACCGCGGTTTGAAAGTCGGGAGGCTTTTTTAGACAAGCTACAAACCGGTTTTGAACGTGAACTGGAGCAAGGCTATACCCTGTATGGGCCCCATCGGGAGGATTTTGATATTTATATCAATGGAAGAGAAGCCAAAATCTTTGGCTCTCAGGGGCAACAACGCAGTGCGGTTTTGTCATTAAAGCTGGCACAGGCAGATTTGCTTTTTGATGAATATGGAGAATATCCGGTTTTGCTTTTGGATGATATTATGAGTGAGCTTGACCAGACTCGTCGTGCCTATCTGGCAGGTAAAATACCGGATAAGCAGGTTTTCATTACCTGCACGGAGCTGGATGCATTGCTCACAAAAGGCAAAATTTTTACAGTATCTGCCGGTAAGGCGGAATTGAATTAAAAAGAGGGAATTGTATGTTTTTACATTTAGGCTCAGATGTTGTGGTTAACATGTCAGATGTGATTGCCATTTTGGATTTGGATGTAACCAGTACATCGAAAATTACCCGTGAATTTCTGGCAGTGGCGGAGGAGGAAGGTTTTGTTGTCAATGTTTCAGAGGATTTGCCGAAATCCTTTGTGATTACGGAAATTGATAAAAAAAGCCGTGTTTTTGTTTCTCCAATATCCACAGCAACGCTCTTAAAAAGAGCAAAAGGTAACGGTGGTATTGTATAAAACATTATAAAGCATAGAAAAAGGGTTCTGCATGTGCAGAACCCTTTTAAAGTTTCTTTATACGATAACCGCATCGTTTTGTTTTGCCTTAATTTCTTTCAAAAGGTCGGCAAGAGGCTTTTTCTCTTTCAGCATTTCGTAGTTTGCCATGATTCTTTGGTAGGTTGCATCATCTTTAGCAAGTCCTGCAACTTCGGTTAGAATCACTTCCGGTGTCATGGGTTCTTCACCCTCACGGCGGAAGAGAAGAGAAGCGGCAATGGCAGCTTCGAGATATGCCGTGCTAACACCTTGTTCCTGACAAAGACGAAGAGCACCAATCATACGGTCATTGGGAGATAATTTACGCTTAATGTCGCCGCCGACACGGGCGTTTGTATCACCTAATTGTTTGTTGGAGAACCGATAGACCAGATTTTCTACGTGTTCGTTTAAGCCTTGGAAGGGCACGTCATATTTTTTGCTCATAGCTAAAGCTGATGCTTGCATAGCACGGAGCGCAATTAACTCAACTTCAGGGCAACCAATGCTTTCCCAAATGGTTTCTTTGCCGAGGTACTGTCCTAAATAAGCAGTGGAAGCGTGTCCCATATTATGAACAAACAGCTTTCTCTCTATGTAATAGGAGAAGGGAGCAAAGGGAACCAAATTTTCAATATCGGGAATTTCGCCCCGGAATGCATTTTTGTCAACCGGCAAACGGTCGTAACGTTCAACACAAACACGCAGGGGATTGCCGTCTTTCATGGCGTCTGTCTGGATGGGCACCATTCTGCCGATGGAGGCCTCAACAAAGCCAACCTTATCTAAGAATTTACGCTCATCTTCAGTCATTAGGTCAGAAATCAAACCCTTTAAAAATTCATCGGCGCCAATGAGGTTTTCACAGATGATAATATCCAAAGGTTTTTTGGAGCCCTCTGTGAACCGGCGAACGATACCTTCTTTAAAAGGCTTTGCAGTGAATTTTAAAACATTAACGCCAACAGCGGTGGCACAAAGGTCGGCCTCAGCAATGGCACGGCTGACAGCGTCGATATCATTGCCGTCAATGCCGCTGACGTTTTGAACCATCACTTCATCATAACTGTCGCCCTTTAAAATTCTAACAGGATATTCTTTTTGCGTATTTAAGGCGGTCAAAAGCTCTTGATTTACATCAACAAAGCTGACAGCATAGCCTGCCTGAAACATCAGCTGGCCAATGAAGCCTCTACCAATGTTGCCGCCACCATACATAACTGCTTTTTTCATGCTATTGTCTCCATTCTGAGCATCAGCCGGGCTGATTCTCTTCCATAAATTTCTTAATTTCTTCATAAGACTTAATACCTGTAGAGGCACCAACCTCCATAACGCAGTGAGTTGCCACGGCGTTAGCAAACTGAGCACTTTCGGTCATGCTCATGCCATGAGTTAAGCCATACAGGAAGCCGGAGCAGAAGGAATCGCCGGCACCGGTGGTGTCAACAGGCTTAATTCCCAAATATGTAGGCATTGTAATACCTTCAGCATCCTTAGATTCACGAACATAGCAGCCATCTTTGCCAACTTTAATAGCAACGTGCTTAGCACCTAAATCAAAGAAATAATCAGCAATATCCTTCAGGTCTTCACGACCCTCGGCAAACATGCGAGCTTCATCAATGCTGGGAATGAAATAGTCAATATAAGGCATGCAGGGACGGAGTACATCCATCCAACGGCCTGTATCATCCCAAGCGCTGTCTAACACGGTGATTTTGCCCATTTCTTTACATTTTTTCAAAAAACGTGCACAAGGTTCACCGTCAAAATTCGGCATCAGCATTGTACCTGCCACGAAAATAACTTTAGAATCACGGATGACATCATAATTGATATCTGATTCTGTGAACTGTTTGTTCACACCCAGACTGTGCAGGAAGGTACGCTCACCGCCGCCGTCAACCATAACAACAGAAGCAGAAGTTGCATAGTCTTTGCTGAGCTTAATACCATCTGTGGGAATTCCCAGACGTTTGATTTCTTCCAGCATGAAGGCACCAAAGCCATCATCGCCCAGCATACCAACCAGGGCAATGTTAGCACCCAGTTTTTTCATATCAGCGCCGGCATTCATAGCGCAACCGCCGGTGTAGAGCTTTAAGCTGTCAATCAGTCCCAGCTTTCCCCGTTCCGGAATTTTGTCAACTGTCATTGCAATACAGTCAGCAACAAAATTACCGATACATGCTACATCATACATATATCTTTTTCCTCCTAAAACGTTTTATTACTTTATTTTATTATACAATGAAATACTTGGTAATGCAAGTAAAAAATTCTCTAAAAATTACGTTTTTTCTGAAAGGCTAATAGTGCTTTACAGATTGTTAGAGTTAAAATAGCAGCCACGATGGCTTCCGGCACACCGTTAATGCCGATGATGCTTAAAATAAACAGATAAATCGCTTCGTAGGCCGTGTTGTTAGCAGCGGCATATTGCCGGCCAAAAAACAAAAGAATCATGTGCATAACCAGCAGGGTGTTTGTCAAGCTGCCAAAAAGTCCTGACAGCACTAAAGAGGGCGCCTGCCCCAGACGTTTATTTGTTAAGCGGTATATATAATGAGGGACAACGCCAACCAAAATACGGGGCACAAAACAAATCAACAGGCTAAAAAGGTTGCCGCTGGTTTCTCCCAAAGAAATAAAAGGAGAGAACACAAAAGAGGTGGCGGTGGGGTTTATGGTGTTGTTAATCAGACTGGTTAAACCAAATAAAAAACCTAAGAAGCCGCCTTGAACTGGCCCTAGAACAATAGAACCGATGATGACCGGAATGTGAATGATGGTGGCACGTGTGAAGCCTAACGGAATATAGCCGACAAAGGGCGTGAAAGCCATAAGAAAAATCAGTGCCGCAAACAGAGCCAATTGAACCATAGGTAATACATTTGTTTTTTTCATAGAAAATTCCTCCATTTATAAATTTAATTCATTATTTTCTATTAAAGTCCACACGGCATCGTCTTTCAGCGGCGGTGCCATTCGATAGGCATCCTCTTCGGGATGAAAAGAGCAGACAGAGTGAAAACGACAATAACTGCAAGGCAGAGTTTTGTTTTTGCAGGGAGATATAGAAACGCCGCCCTGCAGAATTTCCCGCCCCAGTTCGCTGACGGTTTTTTGTATATATTTTGAAAGTGCCTGAAACTGTGCCTGCGTTGCATAACTGCCACCAGATTCTGATAAGGTGCCGTCTGTCTTCATATAGGCGGGCAAAATGGATGAATGGCCTGAAATGCCCTGGTCCATGGCACGAACAATATCAGCATCTTTTAACAAAAGACCGCTCATTTTAAATTGTTTTAAAAGTGCCGCCTCTGTGTTTTTCTCTGTGGCACTCACGGTTCGGTCAGCCAGACGGAAATAAAACATGCCTGCCGGTTTTGCTGTGCCGTTAAACATGCGGCCGTCTCCTTGGGTTGCGGCGGTTAAATATACAGCCAGCTGCAGGGACAAGCGGTTATACACATCGCTGAGCCGAAAGCTTTTGTTGCCTGTTTTATAATCAATAATTTTAATGTAAATTTCAGCATCCTGCCGAAGAACATCAATCCGGTCTATGCGGCCTATCAAGGTAATGGTTTCACCGGTGGGTAGGGTTACAGTTACCGGTGGCAGTTCACCTTTTTCTGAAAATTCTACTTCAAAAGCACAGGGCTCAAAAATGCCGCGAGCCACGTGAATGGCAATCATGTGTAACATTTTGGCAACCTGTGATTTCAGTCGGCGCATCAGTGCAGACAAACGGTTTTCCGTATATAAATGACGGATAAACAGGGAATCAAACAATTCGTTAACCGTTTCGTCTGCTAGAATTTTGCAGCTGGCCTCGTCTAAATCGGCAAAACTGCGGTTTTCTTTGTTTAATCGGCGGGATGAAAGCTCAACCAAGGTGTGGAGCAGATGACCAATATCCGGTGCATCAATCTTTAAAATTTTTCGCTCCTTTGCCTTTAAACCATAGCGAAGAAAATAGGAGAAAGGGCAGGCACTGTAGCTTTCCAGTTGTGTCACACTGCTGCGCAAATTTTGGCCATACAGTTTTTTTGCCAGAGCCGGTGAAAGATTTGACACCTTGTGGGTATATTGGCTGTAGCGCAGAGCGGCAGCATATCGCCGTGCATAGTCTGGGTCTTGGCCAAAATGTTCTTTTAAGGCCTGTGCGTCAGCATCTCCATCGCCAAAATGTTCCAAAACATATTGCCATGCTGATTTTTTTCCGGCAATCAGTTGTTCCGGCTTCGGCGGGTTTATTAAATTATCTGAAACCGCCAACTGGGGAAACAGTTTTCGTAAGCGGCCAATCAGCGGCGAGGGCAAAAGCCCCTTTCCGTCAAAATCAGCAACAGCATAGCTAACAAACAGTCTTTCGCTGCTAATATGTAGAGCACTATAAACAAGATATTGATTCTGAAACACAATGTTTTTGCCATCGGGACCTAAATATAATCCCTGTTTTTCCAACAGAATACGCTCAGCGTCTTTTACTAAGCCTTCCTGGGGCGGTGATGGAGGAAAGGCATCGCTGCCGGCGCCAATCACGAATAATGCTTTCACATTTTTCACTAAAGAACGGTTCACATCACCTAAAAACACCTGATCGCCAACGGGCGGTATGGTGGAAATTTCACATTGAGAAAGTCCGGCAGAAACAATGGTTTCCAAACGTTGCATGCCGATTTTTTCTTCACCCAGACAGAGAACAAGCTCGTCTAACATGGTTATCAGTAGATTATAAATTTCAGCGTGCTCCTGCGCCTTTTGATGATTGCCAGCGGCTCTTAAAGCATTGGTTTCTGCCTGCACGGTTTCATAGAGTGAGATATCTTCAAAAAATTGAACCATGGCACCGGCACGGTCTGCAACCAACCGGCTTTTTGAAAGACGGTTTCGAAGGGCAAGTAACGGTGATAAAACCTTGTCTCGCAGGGAAAGGAGTGCTTCCGCCTCCTGGGCATTTCGTTCTTCAACATCTTCTGTCTGGTAAAAAACAGAATCCGCCTGTTTTAAAAATCGACTGTCATCAAGCCAATCCTGCCGCCGCAGTCTGCCGCCTAATGCGAAATTTTCCAAACGGTCAGCTTCGTCAATTGAAATGCCGGCATATCCGGTTTTCATATAATTCATTAAAGCCTCTGTTTCAATACCATGGGACATCAGTTCAAGCAACGACTGCAGCATAATCATAATGGGATGGGTCAACAAGGGCCGCTTTCTATCGATGAACACGGGAATATCATACAGAGGAAAGATGGTTTGAATCAGGTCGTTATATATTTCGGGATTGCCGGCAATGACCGCAATGTCACGGTAGCGAAGTCCGTGTTCTTGTGTCAAACGGCGAATAGATGCGGCGAGAACTTGCGTTTCTGTGTATAAATCCGGTGCAATATACAGAGAAATATTGTGTGTTTCTTCATTATAAATATGGGGAGGATAGTGATGATATTGCGCTTCAAAATGTGCAAGCTCAGGGGAGGTTTTAAAACGGAACTTTTCCTTTAATATAACCGGCGGACATAAGGGTGTGCCGGTTTTGGTTGCTAAAGCAGTCAAATGTTCAGCTGTTTGGGTAACCGGGCGGAACACGCCGCCGGCCTTCGGACCGGAAGAACCCAGCGTTACAAACACCTCAGCACCGCTTTCTAAAAGCGCACCAATGCAATCATATTCTGCCGGTGTAAACCGGAAAAATTCATCAATAAAAACCGTTACGCCAGCAAACAAGCGGTCTTGGCGAATCAGTGATGCCAATCGTGGCAGATAATCTTCGCTATCGGTATAATCTTTGTTGACGGCTTTTTGATAAGCATCATATATAACAGACAGCTCTGTCAGCTTCATGGCGAGCAGAGAGTTGTCTTTCGGTACGGCGGCAGAAAGCATGTTAGGTGTCACTTCAGAGCGTTTACATTCTGAAATAAAAGCCAGCATGGCATCAATAAAGCCCGGTTTAGATGCCGCCTTTTTATATAAGGAAAGAGAATCAGCAGATTGCAAAATTGCCAAAGACAACAGCATGCTTTTGCCAATGCCGCTGATGCTGCCTTTTAAGACACCGGCTCTTTTTAAAAACTTATGTGCCAAACGCTTGAAAGAAATTGATAGAATATCATCAGAAATGAAACCATTTTTTTCAATCAGTCTGGTTTCTGCAGAGTGGGCAAACTGTTCAGGAACAATCATAACTGAACGATGGCCTTGTTTATGGAGCGCCTGCATGGCGGCAAGGCAATACTCACTTTTACCTGTTCCGGCTTCGCCGAAAATTAAGGTTAATGACAATGCAGACCCTCCCTTTTTATGCTAGTTTATCAGTACTATTATACTAAAAAAACAACTATAGGTCAATAAAAATTGAACCAAAATCAAAGCAAAAAACGAAAAAATACAAATTTTTGGAATATTTAGGAAATTACATGTGAATGATACATCATATAAGGGTTTGACAAGCTTCTTAAAGAAAAAACAGATTTATACAAATGAATGAAAACTGCTTAAATTTAGTGAATTGTTTGACATTTGACCAAAAATGTTTTATAATAGTCCCTGTACTTTTTGGGATGTAACATTTTTTTAACAAATATGTTATAATTTTTGTGATTTTACGTCATTCTTTTTCATAGACTTTATAGGGAAAGGAAGTGCATTATGTATGAAACGAATGAAACTGAAAGAATGGAAAGAAAAGTGTAAACATGCGATTTTTCTTCGCAGTATTTTAGTGACATTGAGCACATTGATTGTGTTAGCTGCTGTCAGTGCAACGATGTTTGGTTTTGTTATCACCAAGGATGTTACAATTATTGACAGAGGACAGGCACGCAAGGTGACAACCACCCGGATTTATGTTGAAGAACTGCTGGCAGAGCAGGGAATCACTTTAAATGCCGGCGACAGAATTTCAGATGCGCTGGGTTCAGTTATTAAAAATAATGATACCATTGAAATTGAACGGGGCAAAAAAATTGTTTTGACAATTGACGGCGGTGTGAAGGATATTTTCAGCTGCGAGCCTGTTTTGAAGGATGCCCTGGATGAAAACGGCATTGTAATGAATCAATATGACGAGATTGAACCATATCTTGAAACACCGGTTACTGAAGGAATGAATGTGCAAATCCGCCGTATTTTAGTGTTTGAGGAAACACGGACAGAGGTTGTTCCTAAAAGAGAAATTGTTAAACCCAATCCTGATAAATCCCCCAGCTATTCTTCTGTGATTTCAGAGGGCCGTGACGGAAGTGCAACAGTTGTTTATAAGGTGATTACACGTGACGGCGTGGAAGCTAGCCGTGATGTTATTTCTAAGGAAATCATTACAGAGTCTGTTGATCGTGTGGTTGAAAAGGGCACTATGGGTGTTAAAACCGTTGCAGCATCAACCTCAGAGCTGCCGGTGAAAAAGGTTTTGGAGTGTACGGCAACAGCCTACACAGCTTCTGCAAAAAGTAACGGCATTTATGCCGGCAAAACTGCCAGCGGCAGAAAGCCCAACTATGGCGTAGTGGCTGTTGACCCAAGGGTGATTCCCATGGGCACAAAGTTATATGTTGAATCTTTAGACGGTTCCTGGACATATGGCTATGCGGTGGCCGGCGATACCGGCGGCGCCATTAAAGGCAATAAGATTGATTTGTTTTTCCATACAGAGTCTGAGTGCTATAGCTTTGGTCGGCGAAAAGTTAGAGTTTATGTTTTAGAGTAAATAATAAAAAACAGCGGGGCAAATGTGTATGCCTCGCTGTTTTTTTATGTAGTTGATATAATGAATATCTGATTATTTCATTGCAAAGGGTGCAAGCTCGTTAATAAATGCATCAGCATCATCGGAATGAACTTCAACCTTAATCGGCTGAGAAAGGTCTAAGCTGAAGATACCCATAATGGATTTAGCATCGACTACATAACGGCCGGATGTTAAATCAACATCAAAATTATACTTGTTAACAATGTTAACAAAATTTTTCACATCGTTGATTGAACTTAATAAGATATTAAATGTTTTCATAGTCATAAAACCTCCTTATTTATTTAATTCTATCATACACCTAAAGAAGTCATATGTCAAGAAAAAATACAAAATTTAACAAACCTGTAACTTTTTTAGCGTTACATCACCATGCCACCGTTGGGACTCATGACCTGACCGGTAATAAATTGATTTTTGCAGGAGGCAAGAAAATAAATCGCCTCTGCTACATCTTCAGGTGTTCCAATGCGTTCTAAGGGCGTTTCCTCAATGAGTGACTGCTTGGTTTCATTGTCTAAAACGGCGTTCATATCTGTGTCAATCACACCCGGTGCAACACAGTTCACCAAAATGCCTGAAGGGCCTAATTCTTTTGCCAGTGATTTAGTTAAACCGATAACAGCTGCTTTGGAAACAGAATAAGCCACCTCGCAGGAGGCTCCGCTTATTCCCCAAATGGAGGATAGATTCACTATGTGTCCTCTTTTTTCATGAATCATGTGGGGCAGAGCGGCCTGAATCACGTGCACCATGCTCATAAGATTAACAGACAAAATCTGGTTCCAGTCAGTCTCAGTGGTGTCGCAGAACATTTTATACAGGGCAATGCCGGCATTATTTACTAAAGCATCTATTTGGCCGAATTGTGCTAACGTTTTATGTATCAATGCCTCTGCCTGAGATTTTTCGGCAAGGTCTGCTTGACAAATAGCAGCATTGCCGCCGAAAGAAAGAATTTCATTACAAACTTTTTTAGCGGCTGCTTCATTTGTGTTATAATGCACCATCACGGCATAGTTATTTTTGGCAAAGTACCTTGCACAAGCAGCACCAATGCCTCTTGATGCGCCTGTTATTAATGCTGTTTTCATTTTTTTATATCCTTTCCAAACGGCCCGGCAGAATTATCTGCCGGGCAATTCTTTTTATATCGTACCATAGAATACTTGGTTAAATACACTTTGTGTTTTGCGCACTTTTTCCCTATATTTAAAGACCTGATATAACATTTCGCCGGCTTGCGCTTTGGTGATGCTTGAATAGGGCCGGAAGGTGTTATCGTCAAACCCCTTGACAATGCCATAAGCCTCCATGTTCATAATGGCTTGTACAGCCCACTGGGGAATGGTATCGGAATCAGCGAAGGAAAGAACCTCAGTGGCAGGATGTTCCAGTTTTAGCCCGTTATCTAGAATTTTTATTGCCTCTGCACGTGTCAGTTTGTCATAGGGTCGAAGATACAGGGCACCGTTTTCACTCTTGCCGGAAATAATGCCGTTTTCATAGGCGGCAATAGCCTGACGGAGCATATAGGCCGGCACATCAGCATCGGCAAAAGGATTTCCCTCCAGGCTGTCCTTGGTTTTCACCCCGAAGATGCTGCAGGCCAGTGTAATAAAATCAATTCGAGTTAATACTTTGTCGGGATAAAAATAGAAACGTCCGCCGATTTCCTCACCGACAATGACTCCTTCTGCACCCAGCATACCGGCAGAAAAGGCACCCCAATGCTCCAGCATGTCTTCATATTGGAGAGGCTTTTGGGTTGGCACATCTTCCGGTTTAGTGGTGGGACCTGCCGTGGGAGCAGGTGTTTTGGTTGCTTCCGGTGTGTCTGGCTCTGTAAATCCTTCGCCGATTCTAATAGTGACGGCAGACGGATAGGGAGACACAGCATCAGTTCCGTAGTGGGCATTCCAGGTGAAAATTGCTTCGCCCTGATAATCTTTTGCTGGAACAAAATTTAACTGGTCTAGCTTATCCACAGTAATGGCGGTTTCAAGCTTTGCAGGCTCTGTGCCCAATCGCAGCGTTCCTGCAGCGGAGTTTGTGAGCTGTGACAGGGTGATGTGGCTTAAGCTGCCACCCTCAGGGGGATTGACACTGCTGATAAAATCATTAGCGGTGAAGTTCAAAGTTGTGTTCTTGGGTGTGTTTTTTATAAAATCGTTTGCAACCAAAGGGTCGTTGACTCGCTCTGCCCAGACGGGAAACATAAAACAGGCGAGCGCAACTGCAAGAATGGTTGCGGTTAATTTTTTATTCATAACTGCCTCCAAAAAAATTATTCTAAGGCTAGTTTTGAATAAAAATGAAATTCTATGTGTATCAGTTCATGGCAGGAATGGACAAAAATTTATCAATAGACAAAAATTCCTTAATTAAGAAATTTTTTATTATTTATCTTTTAAATGAATTGATAATCACTGTGATTCTCTTTTTCTTGAATTGGCATATTCTGATGGAGTCATGCCAACGTAACGTTTAAAGCTTTGGGAAAAGTAGTGGACAGTGTTATATCCCAAAAGCTGAGCAATCTGTGTAAACGTGTAGCGACCGCTGAGAATATAATCCCGTGCCAGCTGCATTTTTCGGCTGTTGATGTAATGGTTTAGTGATTCGCCGGTGTTTTTTTTGAATAGGGTAGAAAGATAGGTTTCCGAAACGGGAATGCTTTCAGCAATTTCTGAAACGGTCAACCGTTTGTGGAGATGCTTTCGGACATATTCCTCCGCTGAAGACACAATGGTATTTTCCAGAGCCGGTCTGGATTCAGTGGGAATATTTTTGATAACAGCTTCTACCTGACGAGTTCTGAGAAGTCGAATAATCAACTCTTTCAAATAGCAAAGAATCAGGTCATCGCTATAAATTTTTCCAAAATTTCGTTCTTCGAGAATTTGACGAAACAGTGTTTTTGTTTCTGCATCAGCTTTGAAAATGTGTCCGTTAAAGAGCTCTGGTTTTTGAAACTGCATGCCAAAACAAATGGTGGAATAAAACACACGCTGGTCTCGGTCAGCATGCTGACTGTGGAACTGACCGGGGAGGAAGAACATAATTTCCCCCTGTTCTAAAACAAAGTCTTTTCCATCAACAACATTGTGAAGCTGACCCCGTTCCACGTAGGTTAATTCCCAGAAATCGTGTTGCTCACCACGAAAAGAAAAACCACGTTCTTTTTCGTGATACAGCAAAGTAAGAATTTCTGATGGCTCAATCAAAGGCATGATACTGCCGGGACGTTTTGTCAAACTGATTGATTCTGTTCTTGTTCCGGCTTTTGCACAAACGGCAATTTGAGCTGTGCCAATCAGAGGCAAAACATAGTAATATACGCCAGGGTTTAAAATGATGGTTTTATCAAGTAAAAAAGTCTGCAGTTGATTAGGATTTTTTCCGCAAAACAAAATAGCTGTGCCGTTAATTTTATCCAGCGCAGTTTTCTCTGTGTCGTGAATATAGAGGTGACGGAAGCTTGTTTGTTCGGTCGTTCGGTTTTTAATCAATGAAACACCAAGCTGTCTGGCAGCGTTCTGTATGCCGCCCGGCACAATTGTGCCCAGTTCTGATAAAGATTTCGAAGTGAGGTTTGTAAGCATGACATTCCCTCCATACTTTTATTATAAAGAAAATTTATTGTTTTGTAAAGAAATTTATAAAAAGATTTCAGTTTTTTGTAAAGACAAAAGACGTGAAAGCAGGTACAATTAAAGAGATAAAATGTATCAACCGGGCGTGCGTTTTAAGGCACACCCTACATAAAAAGGAGGACACCATGAAAACTTATCATGTTTCAACACCGTCGAGACTGTGTCTGTTTGGAGAGCATCAGGACTATCTGGGTCTTGAGGTCATTGCCTGTGCTATCAATCTTCGGTTTTCAGCCAAAATTCAGTTGAATGGAACACAAAAGGCTAACATCAAAATTCGTGACAGCAAAATTGATACTCTGGGCATGGAAAACACAGAGGAGGCTTATGAGTCAACCACAATTAATTTGGATGAGCCTATTGTATATGAAAACAATCGGGATTATTTAAAGTCCAGCTTAAATGTGCTCATTCGTCAGGGTTATCCCGTTAAAGGTTTTGATATTACCATGGATTCTGAAATTCCCATTGGTAAGGGCATGTGCTCATCTTCTACAATGATTGTGGCCTTTATTAAGGCGGTATTAACAGTGCTGGAGCACCCCGACAGTGAAAACCCTGAAAAAATTGCATATCTGGGATTTTTAGCAGAGGTTGCAGAATTCGGTGAGCCAGGCGGCATGATGGATCATTATGCTTCCGCTCTGGGCGGTCTTGTGAATCTGGATTTTGCCGGCGGAAAGACCGTGCCCCGCAGACTGGAAAATGAAATTCCCGGTGTGTTTATTCTCTTTGATTCTAAAGAACAAAAGAACACCACCAAGGTGCTGGCAGATGCCAAAGCCCCCACTTTAGAAGGTTTGAATGCTTCTGGTGCTACCATACAGGGTCTTGCTGCCGGCAGAGAAAAGCTGGAAGTGCTTGAAGGTCTGGATGCAAAACGGAAAAAGGCAGTTCTTGCTAATGTTTCAAACTATAAAATTCTGCAGGAAGCAAAAGAAATGCTGGCAAACAAGGTTGACCCCCAGCGTTTGGGCGAGCTTTTATATGCTCACCATGAAAACCTGCGTGACGGTTTGGGTGTTTCCACACCGAAAATTGACGCTATCATTGACGCTGCTATGGCTGCCGGTGCTTTGGGCGGCAAGGTCAACGGCAGCGGCGGTGGCGGCTGTGGTTATGTATATGCTCTTTCGGAAAATGCAGAAAGTGTAGTTGCAGCAATTGAAGCTCTGGGTTATCCGGCGAAAATCATTCGTCAGGATACCGGTGTTAGAACAGATGCTTAAGAAATAATAAAAGGAGAGAAAAAAATGATTAAATTCGGTACAGGCGGCTGGCGTGCTATTATCGGTGATGAATTTATCCGTGAAAACGTTAGATTATTGGCACAGGCCATTAGTGATAATATGAAGGGTGACACAAAGGGCATTGTCATTGGTTATGACCGTCGCTTTTTGTCAGATATGGCATCACAGTGGGCAGCAGAAGTGTTTGCCGGCAATGGCATTCACGTTCATTTTATTGACAGAATTGCTCCCACACCTTTGGTTATGTATACTGTTAAGGAAATGGGCACTAAGTACGGCATGGCGGTAACAGCCAGCCACAATCCTGCTGAATACAATGGCATTAAGGTTTTCATTGAAGGCGGCAGAGACGCAGACCTTTCCATCACCCGTGGCTTTGAAGCGCAGATTGAAGCCGGTGTTACGGTGAAGAGCGTAGACTTTGCTGAAGGGGTGAAAAGCGGTATCATTGAACTGATGAACCCCACCAATCAGTACTTAGACAGCATCATTGATATGATTGATATGGATGCTATCCGCAATTCGGGTCTTAAAATTCTGCTTGACCCCATGTATGGCGTTTCTAAAACCTCTCTGCAGACCATTTTAATGACTGCACGGTGTGAGGTTGATATTATCAATGACCGTCACGATACTCTGTTTGGCGGCAGACTGCCTTCTCCCTCGGCACATACTTTGGCTAAGCTCCGTGATATGGTGGTAGAGAAGGGATATGATTTAGGTATTGGTACTGATGGTGATGCTGACAGAATCGGTATTATTGATGACCAGGGTACCTTCATTCATCCAAATGAAATTCTGGCTCTTTTAAGCTATTACCTTTTAGAGTATAAAGGCTGGAGAGGCGATATTGTTCGCAATGTGGCAACCACACATCTTTTAGACAAAATTGCAGAAGATTACGGACAGAAATGCCATGAGGTGCCGGTTGGCTTTAAGTATATTTCCGGTAAAATGGAAGAAACAGATGCTTTAATTGGTGGTGAATCCAGTGGCGGTTTGTCCATTCGGGGACACATTAAGGGCAAAGACGGCATTTTTGCTTCTGCACTTTTGGTTGAAATGCTTTCTGTTTGTGGAAGACGCATTTCTGAAATTCTAAATGAAATTTATGCGAAATACGGCAAAACACAAATGAGTGAGTTTGACACCAAGTTCTCTCAGCAAAAGAAAGATGAGCTGACAGAAACCTTGTTCGTGAAGAAAGAACTACCTGATTTTGGCATCAAGGTTGACCATGTTAGCTACGAAGATGGTTGCAAGGTTTATTTTGAAAACGGCGGTTGGATTATTGCCCGTTTCTCAGGAACCGAGCCGTTGCTGCGTATTTTCTGCGAAATGGATAGCATGGAGCAGGCGAAGAAAATGACAGCAATCTGGACAGAAAGCCTCGGTCTTGCATAAAATCTGTTGCACAGCTTGGTGCAACAACCTTTAAAAAAAACAGACAGCCGCAAATCTGCGGCTGTCTGTTTTTGCATGAGGTGTAAATGCCTCTTTGCTGAAAGTAAGGCATACCACCTGTTTAAAATCTTTATGAATTTTACTCTACCAAATCACCCACACCATTTAAAATGTACTTCGGGCGGTAGGGATATTGATCTAAATCATCCCTAGTGGTTACGCCGGAGAGTACTAAAACCGTGTCAAGACCGGTTTCAATACCGGCAATGATATCCGTATCCATCCGGTCGCCAATCATAACAGCGTTTTCTGAATGCACACCCAACATTTTAAGTCCGGTTCGCATCATCAGCGGATTTGGCTTGCCAATGAAATATGCCGATTTTCTCGATGCCAGTTCAATGGGGGCAACAAAAGCACGGCAGGCGGGGATGATGCCATCCTGTCCCGGTGCAGTTAAATCCGTATTGGTGGCTATAAGGCGGGCACCATTTCGTACATGATTTACGGCTCTTAAGACGCTGTCGTAATTATAGTTTCTTGTTTCACCAACAACCACATAGTCCGGATTGATATCGTTCATGGCGATGCCGGCATCGTGCAGTGCATTTAAAAGTCCCGGTGCACCAATGACATAAGCACTGCATCCTGGCATTTGGTTTTTCAAAAACAGTGCCGTTGCCAAAGCACTGGTATAGAAATGGCTTTCATCTACCTCCAGTCCCATGCGTGCCAATTTCTGGCACAATTCAAGGGGAGAATATTCACTGGAATTGGTCAGAAACAGAAATTCTTTCTTTTCGCGCTGCATCCAGTTGACAAATTCCTGAACACCGGGCAACAGTCGGTTGCCGTGATAAATCACACCGTCCATATCGCATATAAAGCCTAATTTCTCTCGTAATTCCTTCATATTGTAAACTCCTTATTTAGTTGATTGCTACTAAAATTAACTTCCATTTCATTTTACTATAGATAGTAAAAAAATACAAGCCTAAAACAAAAAGATTTCTGCTTGCCAAGATGCCAGCCGGATACAAATTGCATATAATGCTGATAGAAGGGAGAGAAAGCGATGTTTCTTTGGAGTCATGACAGACAGAGTCTTATTTTGCAAAAGTTATGCATGTCTCGGCCTTATGCTGTGGCAAAAATGAAAGGTTCACCACGTCAACCAGACATCATGGGTACGGTTTCGTTTTATCCTGTTGATGCCGGAACGGTGGTATCCTATGATTTCATCGGTTTGCCCTTTAACAGGGGAAACTGCGGAGGCGGTATACACGCCATACATATTCATGGAGGTGGGAGTTGCACCGGTAATATGCAGGACCCTTTTCAAAATGCCGGCGTGCATTATAATCCAAAAGATTGTGAACACCCTTACCATGCAGGAGATATGCCGCCGATTTTTGCAAATGTCGGGTATGCCTGGGGTGCGTTTTACACAGAACGGTTTTCGATTAAAGACGTGATTGGTAAAACTGTGGTTCTTCATGAACGGCCTGATGACTTTAAATCCCAACCGGCAGGTGACAGCGGAGCGAAAATTGCCTGCGGTGTGATTATGAAATTGTAACACCATAAAGAAAAGAAAATTTATTTTAAATCTTGATATTTTCTGCGGAATGTGGTAAAATAGTAACACAAGAGAGAACCCTGCGGTGTTCGTGATTTAGCGATTTTTATTTTACCAACATTTATATGTAAGGGAATCCGGCCTCCGTTTGCGGCATATACGCCCCCCGTTTATCGGCCAGGGGACATATAAAGCATGCGGGAGGATACCCACCTGCTCTGGCAGGTAAAAATTAATCCTATACACGGCACGGCGGGGCATTCGTTAAAGAAAAAACGCAGATTGATGAATCAATCTGCGTTTTTTTTATTATACTTTGTAACGTGTTCCCTGTTTCATGTTGTCCATGTAATCCAGCGACATGCCGGTTCCTTTGGCAACACAATAAACAGAATCTTCTGCCACATACACATCCAAACCGGTTTCCCTGGCAATCAACTTGTCCAATCCGTAAATCAGGCTGCCACCGCCGGTGAGAAGAATGCCGCCGGTGCTGATATCTCCCACTAATTCAGGCGGTGTTTTTTCAAGAACCGTGTGAACGGCTTCTACAATTTGTGCAGCACACTCATCCAGTGCATTAAGCATTTCCTCTGAATTAATGGTTACAACCTTAGGCAAACCTGTAACCAAACATCTGCCCTTTACTTCCATTGTTGCAACAGATGGTCTGGGATATACACAGCCTATCTCAATTTTAAGCTCTTCAGCAGTTCGGTCGCCAATCATCATGTTATGTTTTTTGCGAATGTATCTTACAATTGCTTCATCAAATTTGTCGCCTGCCATTTTAATGGAACTGCTAACAACAATTTCTCCCAGAGATATAACAGCCACATCAGCTGTGCCGCCGCCGATATCAACAATCATATTGCCATATGGTTTTGAAATGTCAAGGCCGGCACCAATCGCAGCTGCAATGGGTTCTTCAATGATATATGTCTTGCTGGCACCTGCTTGCATTGCAGCGTCGTGAACGGCACGTTCTTCAACTTCAGTTGCCTGACTGGGAACACAAATCATTACCCTAGGCTTAAAGAAACGGTTTTTGCAAACCTTTTTGAGAAAATAGCGAATCATTTTCTCTGTGGTGTCATAATCAGAAATCACACCATCACGCAAAGGACGAATCGCTACAATGTTGCCGGGGGTTCTTCCAATCATATTCTGGGCCTCAACGCCCACCTTGAGCACCTTTCCTGTGTTTGTATCAATGGCAACAACGCTGGGTTCTTTCAGCACGACGCCCTTTCCTTTTACATATACCAAAACAGTTGCCGTTCCAAGGTCAATTCCAATATCCTGTCCGAAATTAAACAATGGTATTCCTCCTTTAACGGTGATTTAATCTATTTACATATATAAATTAAGTTCTCTGGAATTTATTATACATAATTTATCCATATGTTGCAATCGTTTTTTTATTTTTAAATAAATATTTTACCCGATTCTGCAAAATGTATTACCGGCTTTTTCCGGCGGGACAAACACTCACACAAATACCGCAGACAACACCTCTGCCAATTTTCTGATAGGCCTGTTTCATATGCGTGCTGCAGGCGTTTCGGTCTATCATGTGTAAACCGCCCTCGGCAAAGCTTTTTCCCGATATAGCCATGGCAGGGCAGGCCTTTGTGCAGATGTTACAGTTTTCGCAGGGCGAGTGTTCCGGTAGCGGACGAAAGCCTGCAGACACATCAAGGTCTGTTAAAACCGTTGCCAGCCGTACTCGTGGTCCGAAACGTTCAGAAAGAAACAGGGCACTTTTGCCAATGGTGCCAAGTCCGGCTTTAACAGCTGCCTCTTTGTGAGAAAACAAACCCGAAAAAGCTTCAATGCTTTGAGAGGCAGGAACACAAACATAGCGTCCGCCTGCTTGTGTTAAGAACAACCCTGCACGAAGGGCGAGTCTGTCTAAATAGGCGTTTACAGTTCTGTAGTGGTGAAAATAGGTATGATTAGGCCCTTTAGCGACACTGTCAATCACAGCGTCAGACAAACGGAGAACGATGGTAATCGCAGAAGAAAGTGCGCTGTATTCTGGCGGCGGTGTGATTGTGGAGTAGCCTACCTCGGAGGCACCTTCGGCGAGCAACAACGCTGTTAATTCGTCAATTAGCTTCTTTTCCATATTGTATCAATTCCTCAGCTTGTTTTAAAGTGGTGTCTGTTACGGCTTCGCCACTAATGATGCGCGCCAATTCACGGACACGATTTTCGTGAGAAAGCGGCAAAACACGGGTTTTGGTTCTGCCGTTTTCTGTTGTTTTATCAATCAGAAAATGAGAGGTTGCCATGGCGGCAATTTGAGCCAGATGCGTCACACAGAGCACTTGCTTGGTTGCAGAAAGGTCACGGAGCTTGCGGCCAATCTTTTGAGCAGCAGCACCGCTAACGCCTGTATCAATTTCGTCAAAAATCAGGGTTTGTGCCGTGTCGCCCTCTGTTAAAACAGATTTAATAGCCAGCATAATTCTTGACAATTCACCACCGGACACTATTTTATCAAGAGGCCGATAGTCCTCTCCGGAGTTTGTGCGAATGAAAAAGTCAACCTGTTCGGCACCGTGGGCGCAGAGAGGGACTTCGGTGAATGAAACAGAAAAATCAGCATCAGGCATATTTAAAAAATGAAGGGTTTCTGTGATTTGTTCCTGAATTTTTTGAACAGCCTCATGACGCAATTTTGTGAGAACAGCAGCCAGTCGTTTTGCCTCGTTTTCAGCTTTTATAAGCTCTTTTACAAGCTGTTGTTTTTGAATTTCAGCGTTTTGTAAACGTGAAAGTTCAGCCTCGCAGCTTTCGCCGTATGCAATAACGGCTTGAACCGTTCCGCCATATTTTCGTTTGAGCCGGTAGATAACATCCAACCGCTCTTCAATTTCATCAATGGGTTGTTCCTCTTCAGTTAGCCGTTCAAAATAATTTCTCAGTGCACGGGCAATGTCATCGACCTCTTCAGACAGTGCTTCAATCCGGTCAGAAAGAGGAGAGAGGGAGGCATCATATGCAGCGGCATCTGACAAACCCTGAATGGCAATGCCAAGTGCCTGCCGGGCATCCATGCCTTCGGTTGCTTCGCAAAGAGCAGCAAGGCTCATGCTCACGCTTTCCTCCAGCCGTTTTTTATGATTGATCATATCCCGTTTGGCAATGAGTTCGTCTTCCTCTTCGGGAGACAGTGCCGCTGCGCGGATTTCATTACATTCATAGGTAAGCATATCTATTTTTCTAAGTTTTTCCGCTTCATCAAGTTCCGTTGCTTCTGATTCTTTCATCAAGGAATGCCATGTATGATAAGCGGCTTGATAGTCTGTCAGTGCTGTGCGGCCTGCGTCTTTTAAGAAACCATCTAAAAAATGGATGTGAGATGCAGAATTTAAAAGAGCTTGGCTATCGTGCTGGCCATGAATGTTGACTAAAAGACTGCCAACCTGTTTTAATTCAGAGAGGGTTGCTGTGCGGCCTGCAATCCGGCAAAGGTTTTTCCCGTCACGCAGAAGCTGTCGGGACAGCGTTACGGCGCCGTCTTCATCAGGTTCAATACCTAAATCGGAGAGTGCTGTGCGTTGTGCCTCGTTTTCAACATAAAAAATACCGCTTACCTCTCCTCGGTCAGCACCATGCCGAATCAATTCTCTGTTGGCACGTTCGCCCAACAGCAAATTTATAGAGCCAATTAAAATGGACTTGCCGGCACCGGTTTCACCGGTTAGTACATTGAGTCCTTTTTGAAATTCAATCTCCACATCGTCAAGCAATGCAATATTTCGAATATGTAAGGCAAAGAGCATGACTCTGTTCCTCCTACAAAAGCGCTTTTATCTGTTCGGAAAGCTGCATGGCAGCAGCCTCATCACGCACAACGCAAAAAATTGTGTCATCTCCTGCCAGAGTGCCCACAACTTCTTTTAAAGACAGAGCATCTAAAACAGCTGCAGCGGCTTGTGCCATGCCGGCATGGGTTTTAATCACCACAATATTCTGAGCAAACTGAACACTGCAGACAGAGCGGGAAAGAATCATCAGTTGGGAATTCGATGCATCTGACCGTGCTTGAGGACGGGCATAAATATAAACGCCGGATTCGCCGGGGATTTTTGTCAGTTTCAGTTCTTTAATATCTCTAGAAATGGTGGCTTGTGTAACCTGAAAGCCCTGAGCTGTCAACCGTGCAGCAAGCTCCTCTTGTGTTACGATTTCGTGGCTGGTAATCAAGTCTATAATAGCGGCATGTCTCTTTTGTTTCATGGTTTATTTTTCCTTTCCCAGCAGTTTGTGGTGAAGCATGCTGTAAAACCGGTTGTCATGAATCTGTATAAATTGTGCAGTGTATGGCGAACGTGTCAGCGTCAACACATCGCCTTCTGAAAAATCAGCATCATTTTGCCCATCTGCCGTTACAACAGCAGAGCAAAGATTTGCGTTGCTGATGGTCATGGTGATTTCATAATCATCGGGCACCACAATGGTTCTGGAATAAAGCTTGTGAGGGCAAACCGGTGTAATCAAAAAACTTTTTACAGAGGGGTCAACGATGGGCCCACCGGCTGACATGGAATAGGCAGTTGAACCGGTTGGCGTGGCTATAATCATGCCATCGGCTTTATAATCATCAACAAACTGACCGTTCACATAGAGATTCATATCTAAAAGTCTTGAACTGCGGCTTCGGCTGATAACAATATCATTTAAAGCATCAAAGAAGTGAGTTTCTCCACAGCTTTTTTTCAGTGTTCCGCGCAGCATCACCCGTTCTTCAATGGTGTATTGCTTTTCCAATAATTTTTTAAGGCTCTCTTCAATTTCATCCTTTTCAATCTGTGCTAAAAAGCCAAGATGCCCCAGATTAATGCCTAAAACAGGAATGTTAGCAGCTGCAGCTTTACCGGTTGCAGAAAGCAGAGTGCCGTCGCCCCCCAGAACCAAAACCAAGTCAATATCATCATATAAATGCCCGGCAGAAAGATAGCCTGCAAGACCGGGCAAAAGCGGAGCAAAATCCTCGTGTGCAAAGACAAGCGCCTGATTTACAAGGCAATAAAGAGCACGCTTTGTGCATTCTAGTTGCGGGTCTCTTTCTAAATTGGGAATGATTAAGATTTTTTTCACAGTTATCATCCTAACACCATCAAATATACAAACTTTTCCACTTTGAGTATATCATAAACCGGCCGTTGTTGTCAAGAAAATCGTGAGGCTGAGGTTATCACTTGTTTTTTTTGGAGTATTGTGCTATAATTGAAGAATACAGAAATTTATTATATCAAAATCTTGAGGGTTAATGCTCTTTTAAACATAAAGGCAAACGTGATTAAAATAATCATTTATATAAAACGGCTTTACACCTATAGTTTAATTTTGGGAGGAGTTTATTATGAAAAAATTATTTGCACTTTTACTTATGGTGGTTATGTCAATCACTCTTTTGGCAGGATGTAGCAATCCTGTTTATGATGACCTTGAAAACTTCTTAAATGTTGAAATGAAAGAAGTTAATGCAGATTATGTAAAGATTACGACAGAAGTTGGAACTTGGGAATCGCTCCCCGATGATGTTGCTCTTGCAAAAAGCATTAATGATACACTTCTTCCTCTTGTAGACGGTTCACTCACAAAACTGGGTGACATTACCCCAGCAACAGAAGAAGTGAAAGAACTTAAAGAAAAATATGTTAAGGTAATGGAAGCTTACAAGGCAGGTTTTGAAGCGCTTGCTGAAGGTTGCAAGACACAGAAAGACGAAACAATTAATGCAGGAAACGAAAGTCTTGGTAAAGCTGTTGATCTTCTCAACGAATACAACACCGATTTAGAAGCATTGGCAAAAGAATTCGGTGCAGAAATTGAGTATTAATAGAGAAATTGATAAGAGCTCAGATTCTCATTAGTATATATAGTTTGTTTGTACGGATATCTAATCTCTTCAACCAATTCCGCAGACTGCACGAATTGGGTAATTAATGATTTTTGTAATTGTGTAAAGCCTTAATAAAACCCTCTGAGATAACAAAAATGTTGTTTCAGGGGGTTTTACATTTAAAATATGAAGTGATACTGGCATGGTTCATACATTAGAAATATAATTAGAGCTAAGCTGACCACAGGCCGCATTCATGTCACGGCCAAATTCTCGGCGAACTGTTACGTTTATATTTTTCTTTTTTAAAATATCAAAAAATTCTGAAATACGCTCTTTGCTGCTTGGTTCAAAATCGGTAGATCGTGTTTTGTTGTATGGA
>JAZSAS010000010.1:0-81022 GCA_045602005.1 Clostridia bacterium | reverse complement strand
TTTGAATTTGTGCATTGATAAAATCTAAAATCTCCTGTTCACGATTCGCTCTTTTGGCCATTTTTATTGTTCCTTTCATTAAAGGATAATCATTCTATGATTTTGTCAAGTTAGGAATAAAAATTTTTGTAGGGACAGATGTCCTCATCTGTCCGTTTTCGGGTCGATGTAGGCGTCGACCCCCACATTTTACCCCTTATATATCAAACTTTATAAAGACTGTATAATTTAGATGCCACGCCAAAGGCTTCTCCTTGAGGAGAGGCTCCGCCGCAGGCGGTGGTGAGGTGTAGATTGCGAAAGCAATCGTTAGTCACTTCCACCTCATCCGTCAGCTTTCGCTGACACCTTCCCCTCAAGGGGAAGGCTTTTTTGCCCCTTGTATATCATACTTTAATATTATTGTATCATATTATTTCTAAAAAATCAAACATTTGTTCTGGAATTTTCTATTTTAAGAAGAATTGTATAAAAAATCAGGGGACGACCCGCCGGACGTCCCGCATCTTCATTGCATCTTAACTACATCTATTCACCAATAATTTTAATTAACACACGCTTTCTGCGCTTGCCGTCTAATTCATAATAAAAAATCTGTTCCCAGGGACCAAAATCCAATCTGCCGTTTGTAATAGCACAAACCACCTCACGGCCCATAACCGTTCTTTTCAAATGTGCATCAGCATTATCCTCATAGCCGTTATGCCAATACCGGTCATAGGGTTTTTCCGGTGCCAGTCCCTCCAGCCACACTTCAAAATCGTGATGCAGCCCCGGTTCATCATCATTAATGAAGACACTGGCTGTAATGTGCATGGCATTCACAAGCACAAAACCTTCTTTAATGCCACTTTCTGTAATGGCGTTTTGCACTTCCTCTGTAATGCGGATGATTTCCCGGCGGTTTGACGCCTGGAAAAACAATTCCTTGCGAAATGATTTCATTTTATTTTCCCCTTTCTAAGTGTTTCAATCAAGCAGGCAGCGCTGATTTCCTCCAGCTCCAACATGTTCTGGTTTTCATAAATGTCCCAAAGATAGTGAGAATCTGAGTCTGAAAACAGAATATATTTCTCAAGATAGGGCCATTTTTTAACAGCCTCTTCTACGGAACAGTGTTTTGATAACTCTGCCACTGTAAAACCCAAATCCGGTGGCACGATACCCAAATTAGAAATGATGCTGTAGGCATTTTTATCCACATGAGCAGGATACACCACCCCCGAAAGTCCCCTCACAACCGAAGCTGCATCATAAATGGAGCAAGTGAGTGCCGTGGTCAACAGCTGCTGCTCATAGCCGGTGATGTTGTCATCGGCATCCATATAGGCTTGCTCTCCAAAAATATCCACCCGGTTTTTAATAGGCAAAAAATAGGGTTTAATGTAATCGGCAAAGGTCTCTGCCTGCTCAGCTGTTTCAAAAAGACAAACAAAGTGGGCCTCCTCTGCCGTTTCCAGCTCCATGCCCGGCACCACACAAAGGGGCTTATCTTCAGCACAGGCCATCAGTGAGCGGACATTGCCCGCCGAGTTGTGGTCTGTCAAAGCAATCATATCTAGTCCGTTTAAAATCGCCATATTCACAATGTTATTCGGTGTCATATCCATATCACCGCAGGGAGACAGAGCGGAATGGATATGTAAATCACATTTTACCTTCATGACAGCTGTGCATGCAAAAGGCAGGCTGCCTCATAGGCTGAAAAGTGCGAGCCTAAAATGGTAATGCCCTGCTCCTTTGCCTTTGCTTCCGTATCCGGGTCAATAGAACGGCCCTCAGCCACCAAAATACAGGCAACATCTGTCAGTGCTGCAACGGCAGCAATGTTCACATTGCCCTGTATGGTAATCCACAACTGACCCTCTTCAGCCCTGCTCATCACAAGACTGAGCAGATCGCCGATATAACAGCCTGTAATGGTTCTTTCCATATCACCCTCTGTGAAGATGTGCAATTGATTTCTTTCATAAAATTCCCGAACCGTCATGGCTTTATTCCTCCCTTAATAGTCTCTTGTGTCATCTGCACCCGGCATTTTTTCTTCCAGTTCAATCATTTGCCGAGCCAATTCTCTCACCTTTTCTCTAAGCTTGTAAATGCAATCTGTTTCTGTAGCAAAGCCACGAACAATATCCTCCGCCAAAGACTTACAATTGGGTGCACCGCAAGAGCCGCAATCCAAATGGGGCAGACTGTTGTGAATGGCCTGCATCTGCTCCATTTTCTGCATGGCAACCACAATATCATCATCCAAATGCATCACATTCCGATAGGTGACGGGAGTCTCCCAGCAAAGCTCTTCGTTGGCAACGGGAATTAAGCTGCTTGTTTGCTCCTGTTGCTTCAGTTCCTTAACCAACTTCTTGATTTTTGTTTTGGCCACAAAGGTGTTTTCTACATTTAAAGGGCCACCCACACAGCCGCCGGTGCAGGCCAGTGCCTCAATAAAGTCAAGGTCAAGCTTTTCATCGTCCTCAATCTCTTCTAAGAGCCGAACCACGTTGTTAATGCCATCAACCGCCACATATTTTCCGCAATCCAATGCGTTGGCCTCACCACCCGAAGTTGCCCAGTTAACACCGGCAAACGCACAGGTGGAAAGCGGCTCAATCCGCTCAATTTTACCCAGAATTGGTAGCAACTTTAAATAGACCTCTTTAATTGATAATACCCCGTCTATCCATGCTTTTTCACTGCCAATGGGATTTCGCACTCCGGTAGCCTTGGCCGCACAAGGAGAAATAAAAAACACACCAATTTTTTCAGCAGGAAGTCCGGTTTTTTCCATTGCCTCACGGCGTGCCACCTTTGCTGCCACCTCCATGGGAGAAATCAGCGGCAACACATGGTTAATCAAGTTAGGAAACCGCACACTAATCAACCGGACAACCGTTGGACAGGCTGAATTTATCACCGGACGTTTCAGCTTGCCCTCGTCCATGAGCTGCTTTGTATAGTTTGTGATAGCCTCTGTTGCCTTGGCAACCTCATAAACATCGTCGAAACCCAAATATTTCAAGCCGGTGAGAATCAGGTTGATATCCTTTAAATTGTTAAATTGTCCATACAAGGTCGGTGCCGGAATGGCCACCTTATAGGCATAGTTAAAGATATCATCCAGCCTCTCAGTGACTGCACTTTTCGCCTGGTAGGGACAAACGCGGATACACTCGCCGCAGTCAATGCAACGTTCTTTAATAATCTTTGCTTTTCCATCCCGCACACGGATTGCCTCCGTGGGACAGCCCTTAATGCAATTGATGCACCCCTTGCACTTATCTCTGTCCAAACGGACGGAATGATAATACTGCTGCTTATCACTCACCTGAACCACTCCCTTATAAGTGTTTTCCGGTTACGAAAGATAAATCACCAGAGTCACGGTGGTTCCTTCGCCCACCTTAGATTCAATCGCCAGTTTATCAGAATATTTTTTCATATTCGGCAATCCCATGCCGGCGCCGAAGCCCAATTCTCTTGCCTCATCGGTAGCCGTTGAAAACCCAGCCTGCATGGCTTTTTCAATATCAGGAATGCCGGGACCAGTATCTTGAAACACAATGACAATTTCTGTTGATGAAATGGTCACATCCACCTGACCGCCCTTGCCATGAATAACGGTGTTGATTTCCCCCTCATACATGGAAATGGCCGCCTTGCGAATAATTTCCGGTGCAACACCCAGCTGCTTTAACACCTTTTTAAGGTTGCTGGATGCCTGCCCGGCAATGGTAAAGTTTTGGCCATCAATATCATAATGAAGTGAAATTGTATGTTCAGCCATATCATTTCCCCCTGCCACCAAGACCGTTTTTATACAGCTCACCACAGGCAATATAAAGGGGATATTGGGTGGTCATAATGGTAATGCCCATTTCCTCAGCCAATTCCAAAATTGGAGCTTGAGGAACCTTGCCACGGACAAAAACGATATTTTTAATATCCATCATTTCAGCAGTTCGAATCACCTGAGGATTAACAAGACCCGTCAAAAGCAGTGCCTGGTCCTTCACAAAGGCCAGAACATCACTCATCAAATCACAACCGCAGGCAGACTGCACCTCAACATTCTCCCAAGGGGTCGACGTTAAAACTTCTGCATTTAAAATTTCACATACCTGTTTCAGTTTCATGGAACACGCTCCTCTCTTGTTTTCTGTAGTTAAAAAAATTATAACTTACTTTCAAAAATTAGTCAACACGGAAATCAGGGTGCCAGTTTAAGATCACTACATCACTATACATCCAAACAAATATCATAGGCAAACAGATATAAATACCGGTGCCGAATCTTTTGTCCATACAAAACCTCTGCCGCCTTTTCATAGCAATCCAACTGAATTTTGTAACGTTCTGCAATTGCATTTGGCGATGGGCCCTTATCGGTTTTATAATCTAAAATGCTGATGCCCTCCTCCTCAAACAAAACGCAGTCAATCATACCTTGCAGCATAACTGTGCCTTCTTTGTGTAACAGCTCTTTCGCCTCTGCCCCAATGCCAAAGGAGACCTCCCGCAGAACCTGCTTTGCTCTTTGAAGGCGCTTGCCAATGTCTGATTGCATAAAGATAAAAAGCTTTTCCGCCGAGGCTGCCATCTTTTCTTCCTCTGTTAAAACACCTGCCGCTACCATGTCTGCAAGCTGACTGCTGATTTCTGGCACGCTGCTGCATTTTTGATAATCCAGCCGTTCCAACACAGTGTGCATAGCAGTGCCTGCCTCTGCAGCCGATAGTTTTGTTTTGTGTGGCTTTAAAAATTCAGGTCGGGGGTAAAGATAAACAGCATCAGGCTCTGTTTCTGTCAAGCTGCGTTTGACCTCTGTTACCGTGACCTTGGCCGGCAATTCCGTCTCCGACTGGTATGCATAATTTGATTGCAAAAGAGGCAGAAGTGCCCCAAGCCGCTCCTCCTCCACTCCTTCTGTTTCCTGTTGCATCTCCGGCTCCGGCATCACAAGCGTTTCTGCTCCAACCAGCGAAACTGCAAAACACCCGCTCGCCTGCACAGGCTTCTGAATCGTCACCTCGCCCAGATTGCGAAGAAGTTCAGCATCAGGATGAGGCAAAAGTGCCATAAAAATCCAATGAAGATAGGAATCGGCTAAAAGTGCCACAGCACCTGACACCTGCTGGTTTATCGGGGCAATTGCGCACTTTTTAAGCTGGGCAGCCAAATCCTTTCCAGAACCCAACAGAATCAGCTTTTCTCTGGCACGAGTCATGGCAACATATAAAATTCGCATTTCCTCAGACAAAGATTCCATATAGATTTGTTCACGAATTGCGCTACGGGCAGCGTTCTGATATGTCAGACCCGTGTCCGTATCCACATACAGCGGACCATAGCCCAGTTCGCTGTGAATCAGGACTTTTTCCTGTAAGTCCTTTGTGTAGAATTTTCTGCCGAGGCCGGCAAGAATCACAACCGGAAATTCCAGACCCTTGCTTTTATGTATGCTCATAATGCGAACCACGTTCTGCTCTTCGCCAATAGAACGAGCCGCATCATAGTCACCGCCCATAGCACGATACTCATCAATGAAACGGATGAAGCTATAAAGTCCCTTTAATCCGGTTTTTTCAAAAGCAGCGGCACGGGTATACAACAGCCGCAAATTCAATCTTCTAAGGGCACCGCCGGGCAAGGTTGCCTGCGCCTCATAAAACCCTGTTTGCATATATAAATGCCACACCAGTTCAGCCGTTCCCATCTGTCGGCTTTTCTCCCGATAGGAAGACAAGGCCTCTAAAAATGCCGAAAGACGTTTTCCTAATTCGTCTGCCTGCTGGGCACGCTTAACGAGGGCATCATACAAATCACTCTGCCTGTCTGTAAGGCGAATTTCCGCCAGGTCATCAGGCGATAAGGCATATAGCTGAGAACGCAGAACCGCCAGCAGGGGTATATCCTGATGGGGATTGTCAATTATTTTGAGCAGAGAGAGCATCACAGTGATTTCTTCGCTTTCTAAAAAAGAACCACCCGCATCACTGTAACAGGGAATGCCAAATGCCGCCATGGTTTTGACAAAACAGTCCGCTGCACCGGTAGAACGCATCAAAATGCAGATATCACGATAGCGGATGGCTCTGGGACCATCTTTGCCCAGCACCTGATAACCCCCGTCAATTAATGACTGAATCTTTTGTGCTACAAAAACTGCTTCCGCTTCAGCGTTCTCCAGTTCTTCACCTTCTTCGGTCTGTTCCCCTGTTTCAATCAGGCAAAGTTCTGTTTCTTCTGAAAGCGGATGTGCCATTTCCGGATATTCTGCTCCAGGATATAGCATTTCTTCTTCATTATATTCAATTTCTCCTACTTCAGCAGACATCAACCGCATACAAAGATAATTAATGGCATCTAAAACTCCGGCACGGCTCCGGAAATTTTTTGATAAAATAATTTTGCGTTGGGGAGCATTTTCCTCTTCACGATATCGTTCTTTTTTTTCACGGAACAGCAGAGGATTGGTGTTGCGGAAACGGTAAATGCTCTGCTTCACGTCTCCAACCAAAAACAAACCGCCCTCTTTTTTAATAGCATTAAAAATTGCTTCCTGCAGGGCGCTTGTGTCTTGATATTCATCAATTAAAATTTCATCATATTGTTCTTTTGTGCTGTCTGCCAGTGGTGTCGGTTTTCCCCCATCATCTGTAAACAATCGGTAACAGCCATGTTCCAAATCATTATAGTTTAACAGGTTTTTCTCATTTTTCTTTTCATCAAACCGAAGGCGCAAGCGGTTAACCACCTCTGAAAGACAACGCATGACAGGATAAAGCTTTTCTAAAATCTCTGTCTGTTCCTCAGCCGGCAAAGAAAATAATTCCTGCAGCTTTTTCATATCCTGATTTTTAATTCCATCCCGCATTTTACGAATACTGTCACGATACACAGGTTTTGCATCTTTGGGAGCGTTAGGAATTTTTTCAAACGCAAACTGCTCCAGTTCAAGATAAAATGCCTCATATGTAGAAAGTTCTAAAAAACCGGAAAGCCGTTTTTGCTCAACCTGTAAAAAAGCTGCAAAAGACTCCCCGCCATCATCATTGTCTGCCATAGAAATGAGACTGTCATATTTTCTTAAAATTGTTTCTACACGTCTCTTGCCGGCCGCAAGCAAAACAGGCATGAAAGCTGCATTCTCAAACCCTGCCAAGCCACCGGGAGCAAACTGCTCTGCCGCTTGGCATAACCACCCCGCAGGGTCCGGCAGACTCATAACATAGTCATAAATATGGTTAATCAGTGCATAAAACCGGTCTGTGGATTTAATATTCATATAGGCCTCTGTCAGACTAAGAAAATCCTCAGCATATAAAGGGTCTTCATATAATTCCTCAATGACCTCCTCCAGTGCTGACAGGCGAAGCAATTCATTTTCTGTGGGGTCTGCCAGGCGAAAGCTGGGGTCTAAGTCTAAAAGATTAAAATTGGCCCGCAATATTTTATGGCAAAAGGCATGCATGGTGGTGATAGACGCTCTGGGCAGCAGAGTCATTTGCCGCAACAGAAGCTCATTTTCAGGCTCCTGCTCCAACCGCATTGACAATGCACTGCTGATTCTTTGACGCATTTCTGCCGCTGCAGCATTGGTAAATGTCACAACTAACAGCCGGTCTAAATCGACCGGCTGCGTCTTATCTGTAATTCTTTGAATGATACGCTCCACCAGCACCGCTGTTTTTCCGCTGCCTGCTGCTGCAGCCACCAGAAGGTCGGCTTCTCTTGCATTGATGGCGGCGCTTTGCGCCGGCGTCCAGTTCCTTGGCATCTGTACCACCTCTTTAATAAAAGTATAGCACAGTTGCGTTTTGATTGCAATTATATTTTTACCGGTTTTTCATCTGCCGGCACGGGGCTGAAAGGTTTTACACTGCACACTGCATTGCTGAATCGGGTCACAGGTTGCCACTTCAATAGCTGACGCCTCGCAGGTCATGTTGCCACCGTTATACATGCAGTTTGTCACGCTGCAGGATACACCGGAAAGGGGTGTTTCTGTTTTTTGTACTAAAGACATCTTCGTTTCCTCCTTATAAGTCAAATTGCAAAGTTTCGATTTTCTTTCATATCATTTGCAAATCAGAAAATTTTATGCATTTTTTGTTTAAAAGCGTTTTTTTTGTGGTATAGATAGAAGAAGAAAGGCAGGTGATTGAATGGATATCGTTTTTACAAACACCAACGCTCTTCTCTGGCTTGTTTTAATGGTCATTTGCCTGATAGCAGAAGGCGTGACAGCAACACTTTTTTCCATCTGGTTCGCAGTGGGTGCTTTAGCGGGTTTGATAATTGCCTTGCTGGGGCTGCCTGTTTGGCTGCAAATTCTGGTGTTTTTGGCTGTTTCCGGCATTGTGCTGCTTTTAACAAAACCTTTAACCGAACGAATGATTAACCAGAAAATAGTAAAAACAAACGCCGATCGGGTGCTGGGTGCCGCAGGCATTGTGAAGGCCCAAATCAATAATCTGGCAGCAACAGGTCTTGTGGAGGTGTCGGGTCAGGTTTGGTCTGCTCGTTCTTTAAACGGCGAGCCAATTCCTGCAGGCGAAAAGGTGATTGTCAGAGAAATTGAGGGCGTGAAATTACTTGTTGAAAAATTTGAAGCTAAAATAAATGAAAATGAAAAAAGTGAGGGATAAATTATGCCAATTTTAATTGCTTTAATTGTCATTGTTTTTATTCTGGTGATTACCAACATTAAAATTGTGCCACAGGCAAGTGCGTATGTTCTCCAACGTTTGGGTGCCTACCGTGTCACTTGGGGAACCGGCGTACATTTCAAAATTCCGTTCATCGAAAAAATTGCCAAGGTGGTTTCATTAAAAGAACAGGTTGTTGATTTTGCACCTCAGCCGGTTATTACCAAAGATAATGTTACCATGCAGATTGACACCGTTGTTTTTTATCAAATTACAGACCCCAAGCTATATACCTATGGTGTGGACAGTCCCTTGACAGCCATTGAAAACCTGACAGCCACCACCTTGCGTAATATCATTGGTGAATTGGAGCTGGACCAAACGCTGACCTCAAGAGACACTGTTAATGCCAAAATGCGTTCAATCTTAGACGAAGCCACCGACCCCTGGGGTATTAAAGTAAACCGTGTTGAATTAAAAAACATTCTGCCCCCCAGAGAAATTCAGGATTCTATGGAGCGGCAGATGAAGGCAGAGCGTGAGCGCCGTGAGTCAATTCTGCGTGCCGAGGGTGAAAAGAAATCTGCTATTTTGGTGGCTGAGGGCGAAAAGGAGGCGGCAATTCTGCGTGCTGTTGCCAAACGTGAAGCCCAGATTCAGGAGGCCGAGGGTGAAGCCCAGGCCATTTTAAGCGTACAAAAGGCGGTGGCAGAAGGCATTCGCATGTTAAACGAAGCCGGTGCAACAAAAGAAGTGATTGCCCTGCGCAGTCTGGAATCGTTGGAAAAAGTGGCTGACGGGAAGGCAACCAAAATTATTATTCCTTCTGAAATTCAAAATTTGGCAGGACTTGCCGCATCATTAAAAGAGCTTGTAACAGAAGAACCAAAGGCATAATATCTGAAAAGGAAAAGGCTGCAGCAAAGAAAATGGTTTGCTGCAGCCTTTTTGCTCATATAGCACTTTTGCACCACCACAAGACAGATTTATTTTCCTATCTACTCTATCTCCCCAACAAAGACAAGACCTGAAATCGCTGCAAAGGTTTTATCACCAATCCCCGAGACCTTCTTTAAATCCCGAATGACTTTAAATGGCTTTTCATTGCGGTATTCAATAATGCGTCTGGCAAGACCTTCGCCGATGCCGGGCAGTGTTTCGAGTTCTGCCTGCGTTGCCTTGTTGATATCCAGCTTCAACTCCGCCGGAACCTCCTTTGGTTCTGCCGTTTTTTTCGGCAACGGTGCCTTCTCCGTCACTTCGTAAACAGATGCAGGTGCATCCATCCGCTGGCTCTTAATGTCTTTATGCAGCAGCACCAAACCCACACCGGTGATGATAGCAATGCTTAGCATAACCACTAGCAATGTTACAAAAGAAAATTTTGACTCAGAAGTTGTTTTCATATTCTCACCCAGTTTTAAAAATGAATCAGTTTTTTATAATTGTCATAGGCTTTTTCCCAAGCCTCGGCATCTGCAGGCTCATAGTGCTTCACCGGAAAGGATTGTTTCACCACACTGCGTGCCACTGTTAAATCTGAAATTTTGCCCAAACCCATAAACTGTAACAAGGCATTGCCTGTGCCGGTTGCCTCAACCGGACCGGCAATCACTCTTTTTCCGGTGGCACAAGCAACAAATTCGCACAGCATGGTGTCTTTAATGCCTCCACCCAACATGTGAATTACCTCAAGGGTCTTGCCCAGAATGTCTTCTATTGCCTCTGTAACCATTCGGCATTTAAGAGCCAAACTCTCCACAGCACAACGAATTACTTCTCCCTCAGTTCGAGGCACAGGCTGACCTGATTTTTTGCAAAAATTGCGAATTCTCTCCGGCATGTTGCCCGGAGACACAAAACAATGGTCATCTGGATCTATGAAGGAACGATGAGATGCCGCACTGCGTGCTGCCTGCTCTAAATCATTAAAGGTAAAACGCTTTCCTTCTCTCTCCCACTGACGGCGGCACTCCTGCACAATCCACAATCCCATAATATTTTTTTGAAAGCAAATTCTCCCGCAAACGCCGCCCTCATTGGTGAAATCATACTGATAAGATGCATCAGAAATTTCCGGCCGATCAAGCTCAGAACCCATGAGGGCCCAGGTGCCGCTACTAATGTAGGCATAGGGGTAATGCTCCGTTACCGGAACACTTGCCACCGCAGAAGCCGTATCATGAGAACCAACCGCAATGACGGGAATTTTGGGGCAGCCCAACTCCCCACACAATTCATCGGTTAAATATCCCACAACTGTTCCCGGCTGAATCAGTTCTCCAAAAAGCTTTTCAGGCAGCCCGGCTCTTTTAATTAGTTCCTTGTCCCAAGTTTTACTTCGTGCATCCAGCAGTTGTGAAGTGGAAGCTTCTGTATATTCATTCTTCATTTCCCCGGTTAAAAAATAATTAAAAATATCCGGCATAAACAAAAGATGCTCTGCAAGCGGCAGAATAGAATCCTCACGCATGGCCATCAACTGGAACAAAGAATTAAAAAAATTAAATTGAAGACCGGTGCGCTCAAAAATATATCTCTTGCCCAGTTCCCTGTCTGCCTGCTCTATCATGCCATCTGTTCGGCTGTCACGATAGTGATAGGGATTGCCCAACAACCGACCGTTTTCATCAAACAGCCCGAAATCAACACCCCAAGTGTCAATACCAATGGATAAAATATCAGAATGACCCGCATGAATGGTTTTTAAAATACCGGTCTTAATCTCATGAAACAACCGGAGCACGTCCCAGTAAAAGCTGCCGCCTGCTAAAACCGGGTCATTAGAAAAACGGTGCATCTCCTCTGCACACAGTTTTTCACCATCATATATAAAAAGCATGGCCCGTCCGCTGGAGGCTCCAAAATCAAATGCTAAAACCTTATTGATTTCCGGCATTTTGTCAACTCCTTTATCATGATAAATGAATTGACAGTTATGAAAAATATTGTAACATAACCTTTTTATCAATTCAAGATTTTTATATTTAGCATATTTTTTTAAATTAAACCATTAAATTGAAATTTTAAAAATGTAACAAATTTAACGAAATTGTTAAAAAAGTTTTAAAAAGGGTTGACAAATGTGTTGAATTCCTGTATAATACATTTTGTAACAAAATCGTAACAGATTTTTGGAGGATTGTTTACAATGTACTTACGAAAAAAAATCGCTGTTTTAGCAGCTGTATTTTTGCTTTTAATCACTGCGGTGCCTTTCACCGCCAGTGCAGATGCTTTTCCCACCGTTGGCATTGTTCTTGGTTCTGATGTAAACGTTCGTGCCGGCGCCGGAACAGAGCACGCTGTGCTTGCCCGTCTTCAGTGGGGTGCCACTTTAGATGTTTTTGATCGAGTGGGCAATTGGTTTAAAATCGGAACCGGAAACGGGAATTATGCCTACATATCTGCTGATTATGTCAGCATTCGTCCCCAGGATGTTGCCTCCAGAGGCGATTACACCGGCGGTAACCGTGTGGTTCAGGTTGCAAAACAATATCTGGGAACGCCTTATGTGTATGGTGGTTCAAGTCCTTCAGGTTTTGATTGCTCCGGTTTCACATCCTATGTATACCGTCAGTTGGGATACAATTTAAACCGTGTGGCTAACGACCAGTTGGCAAATGGTGTGCCGGTCAGCAAAAGTGAGCTGCGCCCCGGTGATTTAGTGTTGTTTAAACGCCCCGGCAATGCCTATGTGCACCATGTTGGCATTTATGTGGGTGACGGCATGATGATTCACAGCCCCCAAACCGGTGATGTTGTAAAGTACACCAGCATTACCACAGGCTATTACAACAACGTGTATTACACTGCAAGAAGAATTATTCACTAAAAACAAAGATAGTTAAAAACCGGAAACGAAACTTCGTTTCCGGTTTTTTAATGCCAACAAATCACAGGGCGTGTTTACTCTACTATCCGTTCCATTTTCTCCACAAAATCCTCAGGCGGCATTTGGTGCACAACGGCCTTTCCCAACGCCGGCAGTAATACACAACCCAAACGGCTGCCCTGCATTTTCTTATCTAGCAAAACACCTTGTGCCCAACCGTCTGCTAAAGGAATGGCTACAGGCAAGCCATACTTTTCTAAAATAGCCTCTAGCCGCTCTGTCGTTCCTTCAGGTGTAACAGCTAGCCCCTCTCCCAGCTTGGCTGCCAGCACCATGCCACAGGCCACTGCCTGGCCGTGGGTGTAGGTTCCGTAACCATAAGTCTTTTCAATCACATGACCCATGGTATGGCCAAAATTTAAAATCATCCGTCTGCCGGTGTCCAGTTCATCTTCTTCAACCACCTGACGCTTTGCATCACAGCAGGCATAAATCACGTCCTCTAAAATTGTCTCCACACCGGCTCTGCCTCCGGCTGCAAACAGCTTTTCAAACAGCTTGGCATCCACAATACAACCATATTTAATCACCTCTGCCATGCCATCGGAAAAAGTGGAATCTGACAAGGTTTTTAACGTGTTTGTATCAATCAAAACCAGTTTAGGCTGATAAAAACTGCCCACCAGATTTTTTCCTGCCGCAACATTCACACCTGTTTTGCCACCCACAGAGCTATCCACCTGAGACAACAGCGTTGTGGGAACCTGTATAAAGGGCACACCCCGCAAAAGTGTGGCGGCAAAAAAACCAGTTAAATCTCCTACCACACCGCCGCCCAAAGCAACAACCAGGTCTGTTCTGGTCATGCCAAAGGCAAATGCCTCATCATATAAACGTTGCACACTTTCCAGACTTTTTGATGTCTCTCCCGGTGTAAAACTAACAACCTTTACATTTTTTCCAGCAGCTTCCAAACCGCTCAAAAGCGGAGATAAATGAAGTTTCTCAACCGTTTGGTCTGTCACAACCATAATGCGCTGCGCCTTGGAAACTGCCGCAATATACTCAGCTCCATGCCGAAGCAAATCCTGCCCGATGATAATGTCATAACTCCTTGTTCCCAGCGCCACGTGCAGTTTTTTCATGCTCATCCTCCTGTTCAGCTAAAAATCTCAGTTTTCGCCCGGATGCCGATTGCAAAAACGATTCCAGTGCCGGCTCATCTCCGGCTTCAATCAGTTTTCTGATGCACTGGAGGCTATCAGAAAACTCATCAATGCAATGCAGTAATTCTTTTTGATTTAACAAGAATAATCGGCTCCACATTCGGCTATCCAGCTTTGCCACACGGGTACAGTCTCTAAGGCTGCCGGCACTAAAGCTTTTCGCTCTGTCGAGCCGTTCACTGTCACAAAGTGCAACTGCCACCACATGCATCAGCTGACTGGTGTAGGCAATCATGGCATCGTGCTCTTCCGGTGTGGTAAGCACCGTTTCACGGCAACCCATATAAGCCGTCATACGCTTAAGCAGTGCTAGGTGCTTAGAATCATTCTTCTCTGTGGGAGTCAATAAATAACTGGCCTTGGCAAACAGCTTTCCATCAGAGGCAGAAAAGCCGCTGGACTCCTTGCCGGCCATGGGATGACCGCCAATAAAATCCACACTCTGGTTGGTCAGTTTTTGGTAAACCGCCTGTTTCACACCACACACATCTGTAACCAAAGCGCCCTCTTTAAAGGTGTGCGTGTTTACAAACTGTACCACCGCATCTGGCGGCAGGCAGACAAACGTTACATCGGCCCTGGCAAGAATCTCATCATCTGTTAATCGTTCACAGCTGATGAGCCCTTCCTCTTTTGCCTGCTGCAAAACGGTCTCGTCACGGTCTATGCCGTAAAAAACAGCATCATCGAAGCCTTGGAGTGCCTTTAAAATAGAACCGCCGATCAGGCCCAATCCCACAATTGCAATGTTTTTACACCTCACGGTCGACAACCTCCGCCATTTTAGAAAGCTTTTTCACCAGCTCATCAAAAGCCCGGGGCGTGATAGACTGAGGGCCATCACACTTAGCATTTTTCGGATCATTGTGCACTTCAATCATTAAACCATCTGCTCCGGCAGCAATGGCCGACATTGCCATTGGCAGAACCATCCAGTGCATGCCTGTGGCATGAGAGGGGTCTACAATTACTGGCAAATGGCTCATTTTTTTCACTGCCGGAATAGCACTGACATCTAAGGTGTTGCGTGTGTATGGTTCAAAGGTTCTAATGCCCCGTTCACACAGAATCACCTGATTGTTTCCGCCGGCCATAATATATTCAGCCGACATGAGCCATTCCTCTAAAGTAGAAGCAAGACCACGCTTTAAAAGAATGGGCTTTCGGCTTCTGCCCAATTCCTTTAACAAATCGAAATTTTGCATGTTTCTGGCTCCCACCTGAATCACATCCACCGCCTCATCAAAATATTCCACATGCTTCGGCGACATGATTTCAGAAACAATGGGCAGGCCGGTTTTTTCTTTTGCCTCCTGCAAAAGCTCCAGTCCTTCAAATTGCATGCCCTGAAAGGCATAAGGTGAAGTTCTCGGTTTAAAAGCACCGCCTCGCAAAAAGGTTGCACCTGAGGCCTTAACCTGACGGGCAATATCCACAATCTGTTCTTCGCTTTCCACCGAACAGGGACCGGCCATGAGAGAAAGCTTTTTGCCGCCAATGGTGCTTGGCCCTACCTGAATCACTGTATCATCAGGATGGAATTTTCGATTTGCTTTCTTAAAAGGCTCGGAAACACGCATAACACGATCAACGCTGGGATGCATTTCCAGTGTGCTGGTGTCTACCTCCAAGGTGTTTCCAATCACACCCAGAACCGTACATTCCACACCGGTATTGGTCTGAACGCTCATGCCCATGTCTTTCAGTTCTGCAACAATTTGAGTCACTTCCTCCATTGTTGCTCTGGGTTTCATAATAACAATCATAGCTTTTTCCTCCTTGCAATAAAAAAGGGACTCATTTTACATGAGTCCCGCAAAACAACAAACTTGCTTTTTATGAAAGACTAGGACTCATCAAACAGCCAAAAAACTTTCCGCAGCAAAAATAACCGAAGCCAAAAAAGCTGCGGTTGATAAAGTAATAAAATCGTGCTGCGTAGAATTTTACAAGCTGCATACTCTGAATCCTTTCCATTAAGCTATCACTTAATCATTATATCAATCTGCTCTTTCAAATGCAATCATTTTCCATAAAAAAACAAAAATTACAACCATATGGTTGTTTTGTGATAACTGTTTTTAAAAAGACAGTATAAAAACTTTTGAGACACGACATGCTAATTTCCGGAATTAAAAAAGGATGTGAGCACATGTCAAAACGCAGAGAACTGGCAACCGTCTGGAGCATCGGCTCTTTGGGATATGGTCTTTTAGAAATCATCTGGCGAGGCTACACACATTGGAGTATGCTGCTCACCGGCGGTGTTTGCTTTTTATCAATTTATCGACTGAATGCAAAAATAAAATCCAGAGCTGTTCCCTTAAAAGCCTTTCTCTCCGCCTGCGTGATTACCGTTTTGGAGTTTTTCTCTGGATGCCTTTTCAATAAGCTGCTGAAACTGAATGTGTGGGACTATTCTCGTCATAAAGGAAATCTTCTGGGGCAAATATGCCCTTTATATTGCATGTTATGGTTCTTTCTTTGCTTTCCCCTTGTATTGTTGTGTAAATTTATTCAATCCAAATGTTCTATTACAAATTGTGACAAATCGAAACAAAAAAGTTGATTTTTTTCTATTGCACACCAAATAAAAGTATGATATACTTGTATTAATTGAACAAAGGAGTGTGCAGCAAATGAATGAATTTGGATTAATTTTAAAAAAACTCAGAAAAACGAAAGGGCTTAACCAGGAGGAGCTGGCAAACATTCTCGGTGTTAGAAAAACAACCATTTCTAACTACGAAACCGGCTATTCCGCGCCTTCCAGTGCCACGTTGCGGCAAATTGCAGACTATTTTTCCGTCAGCATTGATGAATTGTTGGGAAAAAACCCCATTGTGCCTCCCATGGTTCAGGAACCGCCCATCGTTTCACCAAATCCCAATGCAAAGGTTGTGCCGGTTTATTCTGTTATTAACCCGGCTTCGCCGCTGCCCAACCCGCTGCATATTCTTGAACTGCCCATATCTCTGCTGGGCGATGGTAATTTCATTGGCCTCAAGGTTGCAGGAAATAAAATGGACAAGGCAGGTCTGCTCGACGGCAGCATTGCCATCATTCGAAAACAGGAATTTGCAGATGACGGCGACCTTGTGCTTTACTGCGAAAATGGGTTTCCTGCCCACATTCTGCGCTACTGCCGATCAAACGACTATAGCATGCTGCTGAGTGAAAGCAGCCTGTTTCATCAATGCCCCGTGATTGTTAAGCCCAGCGAAAAACAATTTACGGTTATTGGCAAGGTGGTTATGGTGCTTCACGCTGTTTAAAACCCTTGTCGAAATATAGGTATTTTTGCGTTTTTTGGCCGTTTCATCCCGTCAGAAAATCCGTTATAATAGCATCATCAGAATCTTACATATGAACGGAGCTTAATTATGGAAAAAGAAACAACCTGCTGCTTTACTGGCCACCGACGGATTGAAAAACATATGCTTGGTCCCCTGCAAAAACAGTTAAAAACAGAAATCAGCCGCCTGATTTCTGAGGGCTATGTCACATTTTCCTCCGGCGGAGCTCTGGGGTTTGATATCATGGCGGCACAAACAGTGATTCAGCTCAAGAAAAAACACCCTCACATCCGCCTGTCTATGGTGTTGCCCTGCAAAGAACAAGACCGAAACTGGTCAGAAGAACAACGGTTGATTTATCGCAAAGTTCTCTACTCTGCCGATGAAATTACCTACACTGCTGAGACTTATCACAAAGGCTGCATGCACAAACGAAACCGCTATTTAGTTGATTCCGCCTCCTATATGATCGCCTATTTAATCCACGACAGGGGCGGCACAAAATACACCGTAGATTATGCCGATCGTTCCGGCATTCCCATTGTTTTTCTTCGACACAAGATAGCATGGCAGCTGTCTCTGTTTTCTTAATACCGATAAAGCGCTGTCGCATGAACAAAAAGCGACAGCCTCTTTTTTATTCTGGAAAAACATGCCTGCAGGCAACCATGATTGTCATTCCCTGAAAGGGGTTCTGTGTTAGATATGCACCGGCATGTATTTCATCTGTCTGGCCATTCAATGTTTTTACCAATTTTCTAGGAAAAAAGGGTAATTTTATTGACTTTTCCATTGATTCGCTATATAATAATTAAGATGAAATATTTTTTTGAGGAACTGTCATATGCAAAGCGCAAAAAACACAATTAAAACTGTTGGATTCATGATGTCTGCCACATTGCTGGCCAAAATTGCCGGCATGCTGCGGGAAGTGATCTTTGCATCTTTATACGGAACCGGCGGAGAGGCAGCAGCTTTTTTAACTGCCTCAAGAATTCCCTTGCTCTTTTTCGATATCACCTTGGGGGCGGCAATTTCCTCCTCCTTTATTCCTGTTTTTAACGAATATCTAGAAAAAAACGAAAAAGACGCCGCCATGAACTATGCCAATTCCTTTGTAAACTTAATTGTTTTAATAACCGGCATTTTCTGTGCCATTGGCATTATGTTCGCCGGTCCTATCGCCGGCTTTGTGGGCAGTGGTCTTTCTGTTGACGAAAAAAATCTGGCGTCACAGCTGGTTGTTATTTTATTCCCCACAATGATTTTCACTGCCCTGGCCTATGCCTTAACCGGCATTTTGCAGTCCATGGGCGAGTTTAACATTCCGGCAGCCATCAGCCTTGTTTCCAACGTGATGATGGTGACCTATCTCCTGCTGGTTGGCGACCGTTTGGGGATTCATGGTGTGGCAGTTGCCATGTTAATTTCCTGGGGATTTCAGGTGCTGGTGCAGCTACCCTCCCTTCGAAAAAAGAAATTTCAATATCGCCCTGTTCTGAACCTGAAATGTTCCGGTATTAAGCGAACGGTGGCATTGGCTCTCCCCATTTTAATCAGCTCCTGGGTGCAGCCAATTAATTCCACGGTTAACATCTATCTGGCCTCATTTTTAAATGAGGGACAGGCTGTAGCCGCCCTTGATTATGCCAACAAACTCTATATTATTTTTGTGGGTGTTTTAACCTATGCCGTGTCTAATTTGATTTTTCCCTCTATTTCCCGGCTGGCTGCCGGCAATCACAGAGAAGAGCTGGCACAGGTTGTGGCAAAAGCAACTAAAACAGTGCTGGCTGTGTTGCTGCCGGTGATGGTTCTATTTTTGCTTCTCAGAACACCCATTGTGCGTTTTGTGTATGAACGTGGTGAGTTTAACAACGAAAGCACCGCCTTAACGGCCTCTGCCCTTTTGTTTTATTCTCTTGGCATGGCCGGCTTCGGTGTCAGTGAAATTTTGAACAAGGCCTTCTATGCCATGAAGGACGCCAAAACCCCCATGCTGGTTGCCATGGGCGGCATTGCACTGAATATTGTGCTGAGTTTTCTCTTTGTCAGAGGTCTTAACTCCGGCCTTTGGGGGCTGGCTCTGGCCGCATCAATCGCTGCAAACGTGATTGCCCTTTTATTGCTCATCTTTTTGAACCGGCGGCTGCACATGCTGAAGTTTCATGACCTGATAAACACCGGAAAACTCCTGTTATCTGCACTGATTATGGCCATTGCGGTATTGTTCCTGTCAAACCAGCTTTCGTTTGGCGATGATTTGATGGGAAAGTTCTTAATACTCGTCATTCCCGCTGCCTTTGGCATCGTTATCTATGCAGGACTTCTATTTCTGCTGAAAACTGATGAAGCCAAAGACCTCGCCGGAATTCTGCAGCGAAAAACAAAGAAGGTGAAATGATGCAAAGCTCTATCATGAAACAGTTTGCAAAGCTTTTCCAAACGCTGAACCATTGGTTTCAATCCAGCATATCAGGTCGGGTTTTTAACCGTGTGTCTGCCTTTTGGGCAACGGTTTTTTCCCACAGCATGCTTGGAAGGTTCTTTTCTGCCGAAAATAGAGGCATTTTCAAGGAGAGCCTGTTTTGCAGGTTATTACTGATGCCTGTTTCCCTTTGTCAGCAATTTGCTGATAAAACCGGTGATTTTTTCGACGCCTTGTTAAATTCCAGCAGCATAATCTGGTTTTTAGATCACTGGCACAGCGTGAGTCTGCGGACCTATGGAAAGGTGCTCACTGTATTTTCTGTTTGCTATGCTCTCCTTCGCAGTCTGCTTTCTTTCCCCTCTCCCATGGAATGGCTTGTGATTGGCGGATTGTTCCTCCTTTCACTGGTGATGATTGCAGTCAACCGCAGTTTAAAATCGCTGTTTAAAGGCAGTGTGTTTTTAACTGCCTTTGGCGGATTATTCTGTGACATTAAGAAAGATTCTGACAGCAAACTGTTTTTAAAGGACCCTGAATTTTTCCTGTCTCGCCCGGTTGTTGTCTGCTTTATAGGCGTTTTATTGGCTGTAACAGCCATTTTGCTCCCTGTAAATATATTTATTTTGTTGATTGGAGGATGTCTGTTTGTTGCAATGACGCTCAGGCATACAGCGTTCGGTGTGTTTGTTACCATTATTTCTGCCCCCCTGTTGCCCACAATGGTTCTCTTAGGCTGTTCGCTCCTTTGCACTGCTTCCTTCTTTCTGCATCTGGCAACTGACCGCCAGATGACCCTTCGCCCTGTTCCCTTGGGCGGCTTTATTGCTGTTTTCATGTTAACAATGACGTTGGGCACCCTGACCTCCTTTACTTTCATGAAAAGCTTGCAAATTTTGCTGATATATATTGCCTTTGTGCTTTTTTACTTTGTGGCATTTCAAACACTCAGCACCAGAAAAAAGTGGTATGGTGCGCTGATTTCTTTTCTATGTGTGGCAGCACTGGTGGCGCTTTATGGTGTTTATCAGAATTTTGCCGGTGTCAGCTCAACTGCCTCATGGGTAGACAAAACCATGTTCACAAACATCAAAACCCGTGTCTACTCCACCTTTGATAATCCCAATGTTTTAGGCGAATTCTTGGTTATGACAATTCCTGTCAGCCTGGCTGTTATCTGGAAATCGAAAACAGACGGACAAAAATGCTTGTATTCTCTTGTGTTTCTGTTGCTGGCCGCCTGCATGATTTTTACTTGGTCTCGTGGGGCATGGCTGGGCATTTTATTGGCAGCCGCTCTGTTTTTAATGATATCGGACAAGCGCTGGGCACTTTTTGCTGTCGCCGGTGTTCTTCTGCTACCGGTTCTGCTTGGCTCCGGTTCTGCCATTGCAGACCGCATTCTCAGCATTGGAAACACAAAAGACACTTCAACGGCATATCGTGTGTCTATCTGGCGTGCATCCATTCACATGATTCAGGATTTCTGGCTGAGTGGTATTGGTCCCGGCTCCGAGGCCTTTTCTATGATATATCCCAAATATGCTTTAGCCGGTGCCAACTTTGCGCTCCATTCCCACAATCTGTTTTTGCAGATTCTGGTGGAGGCCGGCATTGCAGGCATCACGGCTTTTCTGGCGATGCTGCTGGCATTTTTCCGCCAGTGCTTCTCCTTACCTGTGTACAAAAACCGCAAGACCGTGTCCGGTGCCCTGTGCATTGCCCTCGCCTGCGGCGTTCTTGGCTTTTTGTTCCAGGGATTGACGGATAACGTCTGGTATAACTATAAAATGGTGCTGATTTTCTGGATTATGCTGGCCTTCGCCAGCTCTGCCGCAGCGCCGGATTTTGACGGAGGTGAACGCATATGACACACGTTGTGCAGGTACTTTCCGATACCAACATCGGCGGTGCGGGAAAATATTTAATTAACTATCTGCACTGTTTCGACCGTTCCGCCTTTCGGGTAACGGTGATTCTGCCGGAGAGCAGCCAACTTTTAGACTATGTTAAAGCCTTTAGTGATGTAACACTCATTGAGGCACCTTATATGGCTGACCAATCTTTTAACAAACAATGCGTTACCTTTTTAAAGGACCTTTTTAAAAAAATTAAGCCTGACATTTTGCATACACATGCCTGCCTTTCTGCCCGAATTGCCGGCAAAGGAGCAAAGGTTCCGACGATTCTTGCCACAAGACACTGCATTGAGCCTCTGCCCCATGGTGCAAAGGCTCTGGCCTACAGCTTTGTGAATAACGCCCTCTGTGATTATTACATCGCTGTTTCAGAGGCGGTTGTCGTCAACCTGTTAGAATCCGGCATCCGTCACGAAAAAATTAAAACCGTAAATAATGGGGTCCCGCCTGTTAAACAGCTTTCGCCTGAAAAAGTGACAGAAATCCGCAGCCGGTATGGCATTGAAGAAAATGATATAGCATTCGGCATTTTCGCCCGTTTAGAACCCATTAAAGGGCATAAATATTTTATCAAGGCAGCCCGACAGGTTGTGAAGGAAATTCCCTCGGCAAAATTTCTCATTGTGGGAAGCGGCAGCCAGGAACAGGACCTAAAAGAACGAGTCGCCCATTATGGCCTGAAAAAAAACGTGATTTTCACCGGCTTTGTCTCTGATACAACGGAGCTTTTAAATGCCGTGGATGTTAATGTAAACACTTCTGAATCTGAGGCTATGAGTCTTTCGGTTTTAGAAGCCATGAGTCTGGGCAAGCCCTCCATTGCCACCCATGCAGGCGGCAACTGCGAGTTAATCGACGGTAGCCGTGATGGTATTTTAGTGCGATATGCCGACACAGCATCGCTGTCTCTTGCTATGATGCGCATCATCTGTAATCCGGATTTGGCCGCTCAATTTGGAAAAAATGCACAGGAAAAATTTATGCAGGGATATACTGTTGAAAAAATGGTATCTCGTTTAGAAGATGTTTACAGGGAGGTAATGAAATGATTATTGATGAAAAAGGAAAACTGTTTGGAAAACTGAACCTTTTGGATTTATTTTTGATTCTTGTTCTGGTTGCTGTGATCGCCGTTGCGTGCATGCTTTTTAGTGGCGACACAAGCAGCAGTGATACAGTTCCTGTTGTATATACCCTTGAAATCCAGAATGAAGATGCAACCTATTTTGACCACGTTGTGATTGGCGAAAACGTGAAAAGTGGCGTAACAGGCACGCCCATGGGAACCATTGTGGGATTTCACAAAGAACCGGCAAAAGTCATTACGCAAACAGATGATGAGCTGGTTTTAGCAAAACCCGAAGGCCGATATGACGGCTATCTGGAAATTGAGGCAGATGCCGCTGCTGCATATCCGGACTTATCTCTTGACGGAGACCCATTAAAAATTGGCACAAGCCTCGCTCTTCGCTCCGAATCGTTGGCAATGCATGGCTACGTTGTGGGGCTGGCATATGATTCTGAATTATTCGGAGGTGCACAATAATGCTGGATAAAAAAGGAAAACTATTTGGCAAAGTCAGCATTGTGGATATATTTGTTGTTTTGATTATTCTTGTTATGCTGGCAGGTTCTTATGTTGTATATCAAAAAGTAAGCAACAAAACCGTCTTAACAGAAAACAAGGGGCTGGTTTCTTCCGGTGTGCAAGATTCTCTGGAGGTAACCATGCGCCTAAAGGAAGTCCGTCAAATGACAATGGATGCTCTTTCCGTGGGCGATGTGGTGTACATGGAAGAAACCCACAAATATCTGGGCAAAATCACCGAGATAGCACAGACACCTGCCACCAGACTGATTTATAGTTTAGACGGCACATCGGTTATGGCTGAGGTTCCCGAACGTTTTGATGTGCTTTTAAAAGTCAATGTTCCGGGCAGCCGCTTAGAAGACGGGTTTTACACTGCCAACAACATTCAACTTGTATACGGCAGTTCGATGGGTATTATAACCCCCATGATACAAACAACAACTAAGATAGAATCTATTACTTTGAAACCGGGTGCGTGATGAAAATGCAAACTTCTATTTCAAAATTAAAAAATGCAAAACGAATTGTTGTTAAGGTGGGAACCTCCTCTTTAACCTACACCACAGGACGGATTCACTTGCGCAAAATTGACCTTCTGGCAAGAACCCTGGCTGATTTGTGCCATGAAGGCCGAGAAATTGTTCTGGTTTCCAGCGGTGCTGTGGGCGTTGGCATGGGAAAAATGGGCTTTGCAGAAAAGCCGAAAACCACCCGTGAAAAACAGGCCACCTCTGCCATTGGCCAGAGCGAACTGATGAGCATTTACGGCAAGCTTTTCGGTGAATATGGCTGCGATGTAGCTCAGGTGCTTTTAACGAAAAACGTCATCGAAAATGAGCAACGCAAAAAAAATGCCATCACAACCTTTAACACGTTGCTGGAATGGGGTGTTGTGCCTATTGTAAATGAAAATGATGTTATTTCCACCGAAGAAATTGAGTTTGGCGACAACGATACACTATCTGCCATGGTTGCAGGTCTGATTCAGGCTGACCTGTTGATTATCCTGTCAGACATTGACGGTTTGTATAGTGCCGACCCGCACAAAACCAGCGATGCAAAATTGATTGATGAAATTGACGAGGTCACCGACGACCTGTTTCACATTGCCGGCAGTGCCGGCTCTGCCCGTGGCACCGGCGGCATGACAACCAAGCTCATTGCAGCCAAAACAGTAACAGAGGCTGGCATTAACATGGTGATTGCCAACGGCAGCCGCCCGGCTGTTATCTATGATATTTTAGACGGCAAAAAAGCGGGCACTCTCTTTAAAGCCCGTTCTGCTGCTCGAGGCAAGGAGGGTGCAACATGCTAAAAGAACTGGGAAAAAAAGCCAAGGCTGCAAGCCTGACGTTAATGAACATCAGCGCCGAAACAAAATCTAAAGGACTTCTGGCTATTGCTGAAGCTTTAAAAAATCATGTTGATATGATTCTGGCGGAAAACAAAAAAGATGTTGATGCCCTGATTCAAAAGGGCGGCACAAAGGCTTTGATTGACCGTTTGACGTTAACTCGTGAACGAATTTATGATATGGCAGAGGGTGTGATAAAGGTCAACGCTCTCCCCGACCCGGTTGGCGAAGTGTTGGGCATGATTAAGCGTCCTAATGGCCTGGTGATTGGCACAAAGCGTGTGCCCTTAGGGGTCATCGGCATTATTTACGAAGCTCGCCCCAACGTTACGGTTGATGCGGCAGCGCTTTGCCTGAAAACCTCTAATGCCTGTATTCTCCGAGGCGGCAGCGAGGCCATTTGTTCCAATTCTGTTTTGGTTGATATAATGACAAAGGCACTGTCTTCGGCAGGCTTTCCTGAGGGCAGCCTGCAACTGGTGCGGGATACCTCCCGTGAAACGGCAAAAGAACTGATGCGTTTGTCTGAATATTTAGATGTACTCATTCCCCGTGGCGGCAAAGGATTGATTTCCACTGTAGTGGAAACCGCCTCGGTGCCTGTCATTGAAACCGGAACCGGAAACTGCCATATTTATATTGAAACTTCGGCAGACCTTGCCATGGCAAGGGACATTCTGGTGAATGCAAAAACCAGCCGGCCGGCCGTTTGTAATGCAGCGGAATCTTTGCTGATAGACAGCTCTGTAGCTGAAACGGCTCTTCCGCTTTTAGCCGAGGGTTTAATGCCCTATAACGTGGAGCTCCGTGGTTGCGAAACCACCTGCAGAATTCTGCCACAAGCGCACCTAGCTACCGATGAAGATTTTTATACAGAGTATAATGACTATATTCTGTCTGTTAAGGTCGTCTCCGGCATTGACGAAGCAATTGCACACATTAACAGTCACGGCACAGGCCACTCTGAAGCCATTGTGACCTCAGATTATGCGGCTGCCAACCGCTTTTTAGATGAAATTGATGCTGCAGCCGTTTATGTGAATGCTTCCACCCGCTTTACCGATGGAAATGAGTTTGGTTACGGTGCAGAAATTGGCATCAGCACGCAAAAGCTTCACGCCAGAGGACCCATGGGACTGACGGCACTGACTTCTACAAAGCACATTATTTACGGCAACGGCCAAATCAGATAACACAGAGGATGAACAGCATGATTAAAACAGAGCATTTACGATATGCATATAATGCCGCTGACGGAGAAACACTTAAATTCGCATTAGACGATGTGGAGATAACCGTTAACGAAGGCGAATTTGTCGCCGTTTTAGGACATAATGGTTGCGGAAAATCCACGCTGGCAAAGCACCTAAATGGACTGCTTTTGCCCTCAGGCGGCACAGTGTATGTCGGTGGCATGGACACCAAGCAAGAGGAGAATTATTGGGACATTCGAAAAGCTGTGGGCATGGTGTTTCAAAATCCCGATAACCAGATTGTGGCAACCGTTGTGGAAGAGGATGTAGCCTTTGCGCCGGAAAATCTGGGGGTTCCCTCAGAAGAAATACGCAAACGTGTCGATGAGGCCTTAAAAACCGTGGGCATGTATGAATTGCGCCGTCATGCACCCCATCTTTTATCCGGCGGACAAAAACAGCGTGTGGCCATTGCGGGTGCAATCGCCATGGAACCGAAATGTATCGTCTTTGATGAACCTACCGCCATGCTAGACCCCAAGGGCCGCAAGGAGGTTATTGAAACCATCTTGAAGCTGAAGCGGGAAAAGGGAATGACCGTTGTGCTAATCACTCATTATATGGAAGAAGCCGTTCAGGCTGACCGTGTTGTGGTGATGCATAAGGGTAAGGTTAAATTAAATGACGTGCCCAAAAAAGTCTTTTCTGAGGTTCGACTCATGAAGAGTTTGGGTCTTGACGTTCCTCAGGTGACAGAGCTTTGCCACCTGCTGAATAAAACCGGACTTTCACTGCCCACAGATGTGTTAACTGTGCAGGAATGTGCTGATGCACTGGAAGCACTGCTACAGTAGTTTTTTAAAATGGGAGTATCAAAATGGCTATTGAAATATCCAATTTAAATTATGTATATATGGAAGGCAGTCCTTTTGAAAAGCATGCCTTACGCGACGTGAATCTCACCATTTCAGATGGTGAATTTGTGGGAATCATCGGCCACACCGGTTCGGGAAAATCAACCCTGATTCAACACCTAAACGGCCTTTTAAAGCCCTCCTCCGGCACAATTTCCGTGGGCGATATGATTATCACAGAAAAAAATGCCGATTTAAAGGCTCTTCGTCAAAAGGTTGGACTGGTGTTTCAGTATCCGGAACATCAGCTCTTTGAAGAAACTGTTTATAAAGACATTGCTTATGGTCCGAAAAACATGGGACTTTCTGCAGAAGAAATTGACGAACGTGTAAAAGAGGCCATGAACTATGTAGGCCTTTCTGAAAAATATATGAACCGCTCCCCCTTTGAGTTATCCGGCGGACAAAAACGCCGTGTTGCCATTGCGGGCGTGCTTGCTATGCGTCCCGAGGTTTTGATTTTAGATGAACCGGCTGCCGGCCTTGACCCGGCAGGGCGAGAGGAAATTTTAACCCAGATTCGTGCCTTGTATCTGGACAGAAAAATGACAGTTCTGCTGGTTTCTCACTCTATGGAGGATGTTGCCCGTACCGTGGGACGTATTATTGTGATGAACCAAGGAACTGTTGCCATGGACGGAAAGCCGATCGAGGTTTTCTCTCAGGCAGATGCACTCAGGGAGATGGGGCTTGATGTGCCACAGATTACCAGTTTGATTGCAGAGCTAAACCGCCGGGGTGTGAACATTGACAAAAGCATTTACACATTAGAGCGTGCCAAGGCAACTATTTTAATGTTGCTTGCTCAAAAAGAAAAAGAACATCAGGAAAAGCGGGGTGATGCATCATGCTAAAGGATATAACACTGGGACAATATTTCCCCATTCATTCCCCCCTGCACCGCTTAGACCCCAGAACCAAGATTCTTTTACTGGTGTTTCACATTGTAGCAATTTTTATGGCAAATAATGCTATTACTTATGGTCTGGTCACGCTTTTGACCTTTAGCATTATGCTCATGTCCCGTGTGCCTGTGAAAATGTACTTTCGTGGTTTAAAACCCATTTTGTTTGTCATTATTTTCACAGCTATTTTAAACATTTTTCTAACACCGGGAAATAAAATTGATGTATGGGGTTATGAAACACCCATGACCTGGGAGGGACTTGTTTTAGCAGGGAAAATGGCTCTTCGGTTGGTGCTTTTAATTATCTCAAGTTCTGCCCTGACCTACACCACCTCCCCCATTGTGCTCACCGATGGCATAGAAAAGCTGCTCACACCTTTTTCTAAACTGGGACTTCCCACCTATGAGCTCGCCATGATGATGAGTATTGCTATTCGTTTCATTCCCACTTTAATTGAAGAAACGGATAAAATTATGAAGGCCCAAAAGGCCAGAGGTGCCGATTTTGAGTCCGGCTCTTTAATTCGCCGGGTGAAAGCCTTGGCGCCCATGCTTGTCCCTTTGTTTATCAGTGCTTTCCGCCGTGCCGATGAACTGGCCGTTGCCATGGAAAGCCGTTGCTATCAAGGCGGCAATCAACGCACCAGACTCAACGAAATTCACTTTTCCGGCATCGACTTTCTGGCAGCGGCAGTGTTTTTACTGTTTTTTGCCGCTGTGATTGTCCTGCGGATTATACTGTAGAGGTTATTATGAATTACAGGCTTCAACTGATGTATGACGGAACACAATATGCCGGTTGGCAGCGCCAACAAAACGCCAAAACTGTTCAGGGTGAACTGGAACGGGCACTGTCTGTTGTTACCCGTGAAACTGTCACAACGGTGGGCGTCAGCCGAACCGATGCCGGTGTTCATGCAGCAGATTTCACAGCAAATGTGCATCTTTCCGCTCCCGTTGAAGAGTATAAAATCTGTCGGGGTGTGAATGCTCTTTTGCCTGAAGATATCCGGTTAACAGGCATCTTTCCTTGTCCGGAGGACTTCAGTGCACGGTTTGATGCCGAGAAAAAAACCTATCTATATCGAATAGATACTGCACCCTACAGCAATGTTTTTTACAGAAATTTTGCTTGGCATCTGCCCTACCGTTTGGATGTCGAAAAGATGCAGCAGGCTGCAGAATCTTTTATAGGAACCCATGACTTTTCCGGCTTTATGGCCCAAGGCTGCAGTGCCAAAACCTTCACAAGAACAATTTTTGAATCGTCGCTGACAATGGAAGGCTCTTTGCTGACCTACCGGATTACCGGTAACGGCTTTTTATATAACATGGTGCGAATCATCAGCGGTACTTTGGCCGGCGTTGGCAAAGGAAAAATCAACCCCGAAAGCGTTCCTGCCATCATCGCCTCCAAAGACCGCACTAAAGCCGGCATGACAGCCCCGGCCAAGGGACTGACCTTGCTGCGTGCCTACTATCCCCCCGAAAAACTGATAAGGGAGTGAAACCATGCGTCAGAACATGTTTTATAAATCCAGTCTGCTGCGCCGTATCCTGTGGGCGGCAGGCATCACCGTTGGGGCGCTGTTGCTTTTGATTCTGGCAAATTATCTTGCCGGTATCTACTTTTCCCGCGAGAGGCAAGTGCCGATTACTGAGCAACCCGCCGTTACCACGCTGAATTTTGAGCTTGACCCCGGTATTTCCTATAAAACGGCAGTTTCCGACAACACCTTATATTTTTACAGCTCAGAGAATTTGAAAATTATTGATTCTAAAGGTGAACTGGCCGCAGATTTGTCGTTGAAGCTCTCTCGACCGGCAATCAGCGTTGACAGCCACTATGCCCTGTTTTTTGACGTAGGCGGTAAAAATGCTGTTGCCTTTAACGGAAGCCGACAAGTTTCATCTCTTTCCTTAGAAGAAAATATTATTTTGGCCAGCATTAACAGAAGCGGCTATATGCTTCTTATCACCGAAGGCGATTTACATAACTGCGCTGCCAGGGTTTTCACACCGGACGGAGAAGAGATTTTTAAATGGAATTCCGGTAAACTTTCTGTAATTGCAGCAGATATTGCCGATAACAATAAGGATATTACCATTTCTGCCATCAACACAGATGAGGGCAAGGCAAAAAACCAGGTAATCATGTTTAACATTGCCAAGGAAAAACCCTTCACAAACGATACCTATGAGGATGACATGTATGCTGTGGTGCGCTACAGCGGCGGTCATTTATACTGCATTGGCTCCAATTATACCCGCATTTACAACAGCTATGGAAAATGTGTAGGCAACGCTGTTTATGACGGACGCGAACTACAGCATTATGCTTTAGACAATGACCTGCTAGTACTCGCATTTTCAGGCTCTTCCTATGGGTCGGCTGCTGAAGAAATCAAAACCTTTAATCACAAGGGCGAAGAAACCGGCAGCTTCTCCACACTGCAAAAGTTTGATTTTTTGGTGGCAAAAAATGATACCATTGCCATAAATAATGGCAGAACCATTTCTATTTTAAATCACCACTGCCACGAAAAACGGCAGATTAATTTAAGCTTCGACCTGCGTGACTTTGCCTTTTTCGGCAGCAATGACAGAGGCATAGGCATCACAGCCTCAGGTGCAGAGCTAATTCGATTGAATTAACCGTTATTTATGACACAGGAAAGGATGTTCCAAATGCTGAATCTTGCAGATATCGTTGCCGGCATCATCATGGTGCTACTGATCGCCTGGGGCATGAGAAAAGGCTTTGTCAAATCAGTTTTCAGCCTTTCTTCATTGCTTTTGTCTTTGGTGCTGGCATTAACTCTATACCCCGTTGTATCTGATTTTTTAACAGAAAGTGTTGTTGCCGATTACGTTCGCCTGAATGTTTATCAGGTCTTCGACAGCAAAGCCGATGAAGCCCCTGCCACCGAAGACCCTGACGTGATCTTAAATCTTCCGGGTTCTTTGCAGAAAACCATGACAAATGCCGTGACAGAAACCGCAGACGCCTTACAGGATACTGTGGCAAACAGCGTGGCAAATCTTGCCATAAATCTGTTGAGCATTTTGATTGTGTTTGTGTTAGTTAAGCTGATTCTCTGGGTGCTTTCAAAGCTGTTAGGGGCTGTTGCCCGATTGCCGGTGATCCGCACGGCGAACAAATTGCTGGGCGGTATTGTGGGCGGTGTATATGGCATTTTGCTTGTGTATCTCATTCTGGCATTGCTCACCTTCACAACCACCTTAAACACCTTTAATAAGCCCACCAAGCTGGTAATAGAATCAAAATATGTTTCCACAATGTATAATCAAAACATTTTACTGAATTTCCTGAAATAACACTTTTTAGGAGGCTATGTGAATATGAAAATAGCAGTAGACGGTCCCGGCGGTGCCGGAAAAAGTACCCTTTCTAAACGGCTGGCTGCCCGGTTTGGCTTTGTTTATATTGATACAGGAGCTATGTACCGTGCCGCAGGCCTTGCTTGTGTGCAGAAAGGGGTCATGATTAAAGAACAGATGCAGGAAGCGATTGATGTGGTGAATGCCTCTGAAATTGACCTGATTCCCTCTGAAAACGGACAACGGATTCTCTTAAACGGCGAGGATGTGACGGGACTCATTCGCACACCGGAAATCTCCATGGCCGCCTCTGATGTATCCGCCATTCCCCAGGTTCGCATCCGTCTGGTTGAAATGCAACGCAAGCTGGCAGAAACGAAAGATGTCATTATGGATGGCAGAGATATCGGCACCTATGTTCTTCCGGATGCGCCCATTAAAATTTTTCTCACGGCCAGTGCAGAGGAACGTGCCCGCCGGAGATATCTTGAATTGACAGCGCGGGGCGAAGATTGTTCTTTTGAGAATGTTTTGGCAGAGCTTTTGCAGCGGGATAAAAATGATTCTACCCGTGCCTTTTCACCATTAAAGCAGGCACCGGACAGCATTTTAGTAGACACAACCGAGCTGAATTTTGAACAGTCCTTTGAACAGCTCGTAAAAATTATTGAGGAAAGGCTTTGATGGAATGTCATTTCGGATTGCACGAAAAATTGTTGGATTTATCATTGGTCATATATTCTTTCGTTTAAAAATCCACGGCAGAGAAAACATGCCTGCCGAGGGTGCTGTTATTATCGCCATGAACCACAGAAGCTATTGGGATGGTCCCCTGGCCGCCACCACTCTGCCCCGTCAACTGGCAATCATGGCAAAAAAAGAGCTGTTTGATGTGCCCGTTTTGAGTGCTATTCTGCGGTGGGCAGGGGCGTTTCCCGTGTCCCGTGGACAGGGCGATATCAGCGCCATCAAAGCGGCATTAAAAGCCTTAAAGGCCGGCATGGCAATGGCCATTTTTCCGGAGGGTCGACGGGTATTCAAAGGTCAGGAGCACACAGCCAAGGCTGGTGTTGCCCTGATTGCCGAAAAAACAGGTGCTCCCATTGTGCCGGTGGCTATTTCGGGAAAATACCTTCCTTTCGCCAGAGTGAATGTATATATTGAAAAACCTATCTATGTGAAAAATGAAAACGGCGAAAAACTCACCGGCGAGCAGTTGCAGGAGGTTAGTGATTATCTAATGCAAAAAATTCTCCACATGGCCGGTTATAGCGATACACCTGCAGTAAAGGAGAACGTAACATTATGGATATCCGAGTAGCCAAAACCGCCGGTTTCTGCTTCGGTGTGGCACGGGCAGTTGACAATGCCTATCAATGCGCCGAAGACCCGAATAAAAAATACTGTACACTAGGCCCCATCATCCACAATGCACAGGTAGTAAAAGATTTGGAACAAAAGGGCATCAGTGTGATTGAATCACTTTCAGAATTGCCGGAAGGTGCCACTGTGATTATCCGTACCCACGGTGTTCCCAAAAGCACCTATGATGAGCTGGAGGCCAAAAACATTTCCTACGTGGACCTGACCTGTCCTTTTGTAAAAAAAATACATAATCTGGTCAGTCGCCATCATAATGAAGGTTTTCAAACGATTATCATTGGTGATAAAACCCATCCCGAAGTGATTGGCATTAACGGTTGGTGTGATAATTCTGCTCTAATTATTGAGAATTTAGAGCAGGCGGAAGCCCTTTCACCTACCCAAAATAAGGTCTGTATTGTGGCTCAAACCACATTTAATAAAAATATTTACAAAAAAATAATATTTTTTTTAAAAAAAACTTGCCAAAACACTACTATATTTGATACAATATGTAATGCGACTGAAGAGAGACAAGCTGAATCCCGAAATCTTGCAGGACAAGTGGACGTTATGCTTGTGTTGGGCGGTCAGAACAGTTCCAACACTCAAAAGCTTTACCAAATTTGTAAAGACGTCTGCCCCGAAGCGTACTGTGCAGAGTCTATAGACGCTTTAGGGAATCTTCAGCACTTTCAAAACAAACGAGTCGGCATTACTGCAGGCGCATCAACGCCAGCGGTTATAATTAAGGAGGCAATCAACAAGATGGAAAACCAAGACAAAGACTTTGCAACACTCTTAGAGGAATCTCTGAAACAAATCATCACAGGAGATGTTGTAACCGGTACTGTAATTGAGGTCGGTCCCACAGAGGTTATTGTGGACCTGGGCGTTAAGCAGGACGGTATCATCCCTGCATCAGAGATTTCTGACGATCCTAGCCTGACACCTGAGGATATTGTCAAGGTTGGCGATGAAATTCAAGGATATGTTGTCCGTGTGAACGACGTGGAAGGAAAAATCACCCTTTCCAAAAAGCGTCTTGACGCTCACAAAACCTGGGAGGCAGTTTTAGAGGCTTATAAAAACGGCGATATTCTGGAAGGGAAAGTAGACAGCGTTGTTAACGGCGGCATTATCGTTACATATAGAAGTTTTCGTGTGTTTGTGCCTGCTTCACTGGCAAATGATAGATTCCTTTCTGACTTAAACGAGTTAGTTGGAAAAATTGTTCCCTTTAAAATTATCGACATTAACGAAAGAAGAAAGCGTATTGTCGGTAATATTAAAACCATTTTAGTGGCTCAGAAGCAGGAATTGGAAAAGGCTTTCTGGGAAACTGCAGAAGTTGGCAAGAAATATAATGGTATTGTTAAATCTCTCACCAGCTTCGGTGCCTTTGTCGACATCGGCGGTGTAGACGGTTTGGTGCACATTTCTGAACTCTCCTGGTCCAGAATTAAACATCCGTCTGAGGTTGTCAACGTAGGTGACACCATTGAGGTTTATATTAAAGAAATCGGCGAAGAAAACAAAAAGATTTCTCTGGGCTACAAAAACCCGCTGGATAATCCTTGGGAAATTGCAAAAAACAAACTGGCTACTGACGATGTTGTTAAGGTTAAGATTGTGCGCATGCTTCCCTTCGGTGCATTTGCTGAAATTCTGCCCACAGTTGACGGTTTGATTCATATTTCTCAGATTGCCAACAAGCGCATTGCAAAACCTCAGGACGAGCTTTCCATCGGCCAGGAAGTTGATGCAAAGATTGTTGACATTGACTGGGAGAACAAGAAGATTGCTCTGAGCATTCGTGCTCTGCTGCCCGTTGAAGAAGCAGCTCCGGTTGCTGAAGAAGCTGCCGCAGAGGTTGCCGAGGAAGAAGCAACTGCTGTTTACAGCGACGAAACAACCGACACCATTGGTGATGCTTTGGGTGTTGAACTGAGCGAAGAATAATTTTAAACAAATAAGACTGCTGATGATTTTCTTGATTCAGCAGTCTTTTTTCTTGCAAATGCGGCCATTTTTTGGTATACTGGTTGTATAGAACGTATATTGAATGATTTTTATAAAATGCATTCATTGCGCTACAAAATCTGAAAATAAGGAATGATGTAAATGCTTTCAAAAGAATGGGCAGCCCTTAAAAACGGCAGCGATATTCGTGGTGTGGGATGTGAAGGAATCCCCGGTGCCGAAATTAATTTAACTGACCCTGTGGTTGAGGCCATTGCTGCAGGCTTTGTTGCCTTTTTACAGAAGAAATATGATGTGAAGCCTGCTGAAATCACCATTGCCGTTGGTCATGACAGCCGAATTTCTGCGCAGCGGATTAAAAATGCGTGCATCCGTGCCATTACCGCCACCGGTGCCGCTGTGTCTGACTTTGGTCTTTGTACCACACCGGCAATGTTCATGAGCACCATTGACGAGCCAATGAACGTTTTTGCGTCTATTATGCTCACTGCCAGTCATCTCCCCTTTAACCGCAATGGTTTAAAATTCTTTACCCGTGAGGGTGGTTTAGAGGGTGCTGATATCACAGAAATTCTGACATTTGCACAAAACGGCTTTGACTTTGCGGCTGCAAAAGCCGGCGAGGTTAAACCCTTTGACTATCTTTCCCGCTATGCTGAGCAGATTGCCGACATCATTAAAAAAGGAACCGGCAAGGACCTGCCCTTTGCCGGCATGAAAATTGCTGTGGATGCCGGAAACGGTGCCGGCGGCTTTTATGCAGAAAAAGTACTGAAACCTTTAGGCGCTGATGTAAGCGGCAGCTGTTTCTTAGAGCCGGATGGTACCTTCCCGAACCATATTCCCAATCCGGAAGATAAAGATGCAATGCATGCCATTTCTCAGGCTGTGCTTTCTTCCAACTCTGATTTAGGCGTTATTTTCGACACTGATGTTGACCGTGCCGCCATTGTAGATGATGCAGGACGTGAAATTAATAAAAACCGTTTAATTGCTCTGATTTCTGCTGTTTTACTGGCCGAAAAAAAGGGTACCATTGTGACCGATTCTGTTACCTCTACTGGCCTTGCAGATTTCATTAAGGGTGAACTGGGAGGCATTCATCACAGATTTAAGCGTGGCTATAAAAACGTTATTAACGAAGCAAAGCGGCTCAATGCAGAAGGCTCTTATTGTCCTCTGGCGATTGAAACCAGCGGTCATGCAGCCCTTTTAGAAAACTATTTCTTAGATGACGGTGCCTATCTTGTCACCAAACTGTTGATTCAGGCTGTGAATATGCGTTCTGAAGGCAGAAAATTAACTGAGCTGATTGCAAATTTGAAAGAGCCCAAGCTGGCCGCCGGACACCGGCTGAACCTCACTGGCGAAAACTTTAAGGAAGACGGACAAAACATTCTGGATGCCCTAAGCAAAACAGTTGCCGCCTCAGACAGCATGAGCCTGGAAGAACCCAACTACGAGGGTGTGAGAGTGAACATTGGTGACGGCTGGTTCCTGTTGCGCCTGTCTCTCCACGACCCCTTGATGCCGCTGGATATTCAGTGTGATACACAGGAATGTTTAGACAGCATTTATGCTGTCTTAAAAGACTTTTTGTCTGGATTTGACTGTATTGATATTACACCGCTGCCTTAACGAAACGTCTTGACAAATTGCAACAAATCGATTGTTACAGGCCGCCTTTGGCATTTTTTCCTGCTGATGGAAACCAGTGCCGAAGGCGGCTCATTTATTTTTCTTTTACAATTGCTCCTTTTTCTACCGGAAATACAAGATTTTATCAAAAATTTATTGAATATTTATAAAATTTGTTGTATAATAAAAAAATCAGTGAATTCACCTTTCAGGAGGTTATTATGGCAGATTGGAAACGATATACACCGGAGGGAACGCAAGATGTTCTCCCCCGTCAATGTGCAAATAAAATGAAAACCGAGGCAGCAATTGCCGATGTGTTTGAAAGTTATGGTTATCAAGTGGCTGAAACACCTGTTATGCAGTTTTATGATGCCTTTAACACCCCCAGCGGCAAAATTCCTCAGGAAACCATGTTTAAATTCTTTGATGCCGAGGGCCGCATTTTAGTCCTCCGTCCGGACATTACTACCTGTCTTGCCCGAATGGTTGCCTGCAAGCTGGATGACGGTGTTTATCCCAAGCGCTTGTATTACTGCGGCAAGGTATTCCGCTTTCTTGACCAGAACACCGCCGGCGAACGGGAATTCTGTCAGGCGGGTATAGAGTTGTTTGGTGCCAAAAGCGACTTGGCTGATGCCGAAGTTATTTGCTGTGCGATTGAGGCTCTGCGTGCCGCAGGTCTTGAAAAATTTCAAATTGAAATCGGTCAGGTAGACTTTTATAAGGCCATTGTTGCACAGGCAGGTCTTTCGGAAGAAGATTCAGAAGCACTGCGGGTGCTGATGGATAAAAAAGATTCTCTGGCCATCAATGAATTTTTGCAAAACAAGCCGATTAATTCAGACCTGGCTGCTCTGCTGGAGACCCTGCCCTCCATGTTTGGCGGACCGGAGATTTTTGAACGGCTGGATGCAACACTATTAAACGAACAGGCAAAAGAAGCCATTCGAAATGTAAAACAGGTATATAGCATTCTTGCTGATTACGGCTATGAGGCTTATATTTCCATTGATTTATCCTTGGTGCAAGGCATTAATCGTTACACCGGAATGATTTTCAAAGGCATTACCCACGGCATTGGCTACTCTATCTGTGCCGGCGGACGCTACGATGGTTTAACCGGTGAATTCGGCACTGAACTTTCTGCCGTTGGCATGGCAATCGGCACAGACAGGCTGTTAACCGTTCTGTCTCGTCAGAATCTGTTAGAGCCGGTTTGGGGTGCTGATTTTCTGGTTTCATCAAAAGACCATGCACTTGCTCACCGGGTGCTTTCTGCGCTGCGTGAGAGTGGCTATGTGGCTGAACAAGCCCTTTGCGGCGAGTCGGAGGATGCCTTGCTTGCATACGCTGAGAAAAACGGCATTCAAGGCATTTTAACGGTTATTGATGAACACACCGCTCAAATTTACAATCTGGAGCTTGGAAATAAAACACAGGTGGATTTGTGCGAATTGTTTGAGCACGATGCAGATTGCAGCTGCGACCATTGCAACGGAAAGGACTGAAAACCATGGAATATATTACAATCGCTTTAGCCAAAGGGCGTTTGGCGGAGTTGACCATTGACCTGTTGGCACAGGCAGGACTGGATGTTAGCGAAATGCTGGAAAAATCCAGAAAGCTGATTTTTACTGATGAAAAAAATAAGTTTAAGTTTATCTTAGTCAAAGCCAGCGATGTACCCACATATGTGGAATATGGTGCGGCAGATATTGGTGTTGTGGGAAAAGACACCTTGCTTGAATCAGGCAAGGACTTATATGAAATGATTAACTTAGGCTTCGGTGCCTGCCGCATGGCTGTAGCAGGGCCAAAGGAGCTGGAAGGACATCTTGACGAAATCCACAACATGCGCGTGGCTACCAAATACACGCAAATCGCCAAAAACTACTATCATCTTGTGAAAAAACAGTCTGTGGAAATTATTAAACTCCATGGTTCTGTAGAGCTGGCACCTTTGGTGGGTCTTTCCGAAGTCATTGTAGACATTGTGGAAAGCGGCAAAACCTTAAAAGAAAACGGACTGGTGGTGTTGGAGGAAATCTGTGACCTCTCTGCCCGTTTTGTGGTCAACCGTGTCAGCATGAAAATGGAATCGGAGCGGATTCTGGCTCTGGTTGATAAAATTAAAGCACTCTTAGCGTGAGGTAAAAACAATGATAGCAATTCTGGATTATGATGCAGGCAATTTAAGAAGCGTTGAAAAAGCCTTTTTATATCTCGGGCAGGACGTGACTGTCACTGCCGACCCCAAGGTGATTCTTTCTGCTGACCGTGTTGTGCTCCCTGGTGTGGGTGCCTTTCGTGACGCTATGGACAAGCTGAAGGCTGCCGGTCTGGATGCAGTTGTCAGGGAGGTTGTTCAGAAAAAAACACCCTTCTTAGGCATTTGTTTGGGCATGCAGCTCTTATATGATTACAGCGAGGAGGGTGACTGTGAGGGGTTGGGCATTCTCTCCGGCACAGTCAAACGTTTTCCTGCAGACTGTGGCTTAAAAATTCCTCAAATCGGTTGGAATCATTTGACGATACAGAAACAATCCCTGCTGCTATCTGGCATAGAACTGCCGCCTTATGTTTATTTTGTTCATTCCTATTACGTAGATGCGGCAGATAAATCCACTGTTGCCGCCACTGTGGAATATGGCGTTAGTGCTGATGTTTTAGTGGAGACCGATTCTGTGTATTTAACTCAGTTCCACCCTGAAAAAAGCGGTAAAACCGGACTGGCCATGTTACAAAACTTCGCCTCAGGAGCCGCACAATGAGAATTTTACTGTTAAGCGACACGCATAACGACACCAACCGGATTGACGATGTTCTGGCACAATGCGGTTCTTTAGACATGATTATTCATTGCGGAGACATGGAGCGAGACTTTGAATATATCACCTGTGTAGTACCACCCCACCTTGCAATGCTTGCCGTTTGCGGAAATAATGATTGGCAGTCTGACTTGCCCTATTTTCGCATTGTAGAGCTTGAAGGTGTTCGTTTTTATATCACCCACGGTCATTTGGAACGTGTGAAAAGAGATTGGGAGGGACTCATCCGCAAGGCCCATCAAAATGATTGTCAGGCTGTGTTGTTTGGGCACACCCACCAGCGCACTGACCAGCGGGTTGGGAACATTCACATAATCAATCCCGGTTCTCTGTGCTACCCGGGTTGTTCTTATGCGATACTAACAGTTGCAGAGGGAAAACTATCTGCAGAATTTTTTGATTTACCTTAAGGAGGCTTGTTATGCTTTTTGTGATTGACGTTGGAAACACCAATATTGTTTTGGGATTTTATAAGGGAGATAAGCTGATTGCCAGCTACCGCATGGCAACAGACAAGAACAAATCCTCTGACGAAATTGGCTTGTTTTTTTCTCATATTTTGCAAAATGCCGGCATTTGCCCTGAAGAAATTTGCGATGTAATGATTTCTTCTGTGGTGCCTCCAATTATGCATTCCCTGGTAAATGCATCTAAAAAATATCTGGGCAAGCTGCCTACTGTTATTCATCCCGGCAGTGCACAGCTGGGCATTAATATTTTAACAGACAATCCCGGCGAATTGGGTGCTGATCGCTTGGTAAATGCCTTTGCGGCATATCGGTTATATGGCGGTCCGGTCATCATCATTGATTTCGGCACTGCCACCACGTTCTGCACCATGTCGGGCAAGGGAGATTATTTGGGCGGTGTGATTTATCCCGGTTTAAAAATCTCCATGGATGCTTTGGTTGAAAAAACCTCCAAGCTGCCTCGGGTGGAAATTGTTCGTCCGGTGACGGTAATTGGAAAAAACACAGAACATTCCATGCAATCAGGTATTGTATATGGCTATGCCGGTATGGTAGATGCCATTGTTCGCAGAATTAAAGAGGAACTGGGCGAACCGAATGTGCGTGTGATTGCAACCGGCGGTCTCTCTAAACTCATTGCCGGCATTTCTAAAGAAATCACCGACATTAACCGTGATTTAACTTTGGAAGGTCTGCGACTGATTTATGAAGAAACAGTCAAAAATCAATAAAATAAAAAACGGGACAGCGGAAATGATTTTACACCGCTGTCCCGTTTTTTTTTATGCGAATTACGCCTTGAATTTCTTATATGTAAGAGGTCCTGGCAGAATTTTTGCTGCCTGCAAAGGCTTGTAAATCACCATCACAATGGCAAAATCAATACAGTGATGAATGAAGGTTCCAAGACCAATTGTTGCCAGAATATACATCAGCACACCGCTTGCCGGCACTGTTACAAAAGGCAGAGATACCAATCCCACTACCATTTCACTAACAGCATGAATCACGCCGGTTAACAAAATAACGAAAAAGATGTTATAGTTCTTTTTTATCATGTAGTAACCGCAAAGGCCAAAAAGCAGATGCATAAACGCGCGGGCAGCAACCCAGGGGCCCAGCTGAAAGAAACCGATAGCACTGCCGATAGCTGTTCCCACCACGGCAAAAGGACCGATAAACATAGCTAAAATACCGGGCACATGTGCTGCCAAGGTAGCTGAAAAAATCGGCTCTACTCTAATTTTAATGGGCATAACCATTGGAATGAGAATGGCAATTGCCGTCAAAAGTGCCGACACAGTGAGTTTTTTGACATCCATTGTTGATTTTTTGTTCATGATTGATACTCCTTCTGCCTCACACAAGGCTTTTTTTACAGTAACTTTTTATTAAAAAGAACATATGATAAACCGAGGTGACTCTTATGTTCTTATCAATACTGAAAGATTCCGTTATGCTGTTTTTGTTGATTTATGCTGTGTTCAACCTAACAGAACAACTGATTCACTTTTTCATGCGCTATCCGGGCAAACAGAATGGACAGTTGCGAAAATTCCACGTTATTGATGCATCAAATGTTCTTCCGGAGCAACTGGAATATTCTCTTCGTTGTGAGATGTCCAATTGCAAAGACGCTGTCTTTCTACTAATGGATTTCCCTGACCCGGAATCTGATGCTATCACTCATGCATTATGTAAAGAATTTTCAGGACTTCACCCCATAACCAGAGGAGAATTTCTGAAAATTATCAGTTCCCCAACAGCTCTGGACGCTTTTCAAGAAGTCGGCATAACGGCAAGCCCAAACCCACACAAATAACCAACTCCCCTACACCCACTGTGAACATATTCAGCCAAAGCGCTGCCGAATCCGGCACTACGAAATACAGCATGCTACCCACAATCAGGCTGTTGGATATCACCGGTGACAGCACGGCCAATACAGGTCTTTTTCTCAAAAGCCATGTGCCTATGGCTCCCACCAAAGTTGCCAACGAGCCAAATACAATATCATAAATGCCATAACCTCCAACGAGGTTGGCAACAATGCAACCAATTGTTAGCCCTGAAATGGAATATGGTGCAAAAATCGGCAACACTGTCATTACTTCTGAAATCCGAAACTGAATAGGCCCATAAGAAATCCAGGAAAACAGCAAGGTCAAAACAGCATAAACAGCCGCCACAACAGCACCATAAACCAGCTTTTTCACCTTATTCATGATGATGGTCACAGCTACCGCAACAGCCAGAGCATTGCTTTTTAGGCTCAAATGCCAGATTGTTGCGCTTATAATAATCCTCAATGGCAGCTTCAATGGCCTCCTCAGCCAAAACAGAACAATGCACCTTGGCAGGGGGCAGGCCGTCAAGCGCCTCCATCACGGCAGCGTTAGTCAGCTTTCTGGCCTCTTCCACCGTTTTTCCCTTCACCATTTCAGTTGCCATAGAACTGGTGGCAATGGCAGCACCGCAACCAAAGGTTTTAAAACTGCAATCCTGAATCACACCATCTTCAATTTTCATATATATCTTCATGATATCGCCGCATTTGGCATTTCCAACCTGACCAATTGCGTTGGCATCTGCAATTTCTCCCACATTTCTGGGATTTTCAAAATGGTCCATAACTTTTTCGCTATACATGCAAAAGCTCCTTTCTAATTACCCGGATACAAGGGGGACATCATGCGCAAGGTCTGCACAATTCCCGGCAAAATCTCCAGCACATAGTCAACATCCTCCTCTGTGTTCTGCTCGCCAATCGACAACCGCAGAGAACCATGTGCAATCTCATGAGGCAAACCCAATGCCAAAAGCACATGTGAAGGGTCTAGCGAACCGCTGGTGCAGGCAGAACCGCTAGATGCCGCAACACCCTTAGCATCAAGCCGCAGAAGCAGTGCCTCTCCCTCAATATACCGGAAGCAGAAATTGGCATTTCCGGGAAGACGGTCTACCAATGAACCATTAACGTGTGAATCAGGAATCATATCTAAAACGCCTTGAATCAGCTTATCCCGCAATGCCTCAATTCGTTCTTGCTTTTCAGCAAGGTTGGCCGTTGCAAGGGTGATAGCCTTGCCCAAGCCGGCAATACCGGCCACGTTTTCTGTGCCGGCACGGCGATTTCTTTCCTGTGCCCCGCCATGCATAAAGGTATCAATCTTCGTGCCTTTTTTGATATACAAAGCACCAACACCCTTAGGGCCGCCAAATTTATGAGCAGACAGAGACAAAAGATTAACCCCTAATGTTTTAACATCAACGGGAATGGACCCAACCGCCTGCACAGCATCAGTATGAAACAGAATGTTTTTTTCAGCTGCAATGGCCGCTAACTCACTAATAGGTTCAATGGTACCAATTTCGTTGTTCGCCATCATGATGGTTACTAAAATCGTATCCTCCCGAATGGCATTTTGCAAATCCTCAGGACGCACCTTTCCCTCCTCGTCCACAGGAAGGTAGGTCACGGAGAAGCCTTGCTTTTCCAGATACTCCAGGGTATGCAGCACAGCATGGTGCTCAATTTGAGAAGAAATAATGTGTTTGCCCTTATTCTGATTTGCAAAAGCAACACCCTTAATGGCCCAGTTGTCGGCCTCGGTGCCGCATGCGGTAAAGAAAATTTCCGATGGCTCAGCACCCAGTGCCTCTGCCACTTGTTTTCTGGCAGTTACCACTGCCAATTCAGATGCGGCAGCTTTTCTGTAAATCGAGGACGGATTCCCATACTCCTCTTTCAAATATGGTAACATTGCCGCCAAAACCTCCGGTTTTACCGGCGTTGTGGCACTGTTATCTAAATATACAAATTTACTCATATGTCACCAGCCTCTATAAAATGCATCAAGGCTTTTCGGCCTTGAAAAAAGCAAAAATATATAACACTATTATTATACATCACTTTTGATAAAACTTCAATAAAAAAATCAATAAATTTCAGAAGTGTTTGAACTTTTTTGTCTTAAAGTTCAAACAGACCCTTTCCGCCATAGGCCCTATGCTCCAAAATTTCTGCCAACTGTTCAGGCTCCAGCCCCCTGGCACACACCATAAAAATGCCTCCCTCTTCGCCACTGTAGTTTTGGGGAGAAAGGGGGAGTTCAAAAATAGTCTCATTTTGATATATAATCGCATCAACACCACCCCCATGACCATATAGAGGCACAACCTGATGTCCCCTTTCCAGAAGAATATTATGAAATTTTTCTAACCCATTTTCTAAAGCAACAATCATGATACAAACTCCTTAAAATACAATACTTCAATTCATAATTATTATGGACAATTTTTCTAAAAACCTTTTACATTTATAAAAAAATGTGATAAAATAAAAAAAGTGAGTACAATATTCCATTGTAAGCAATTAAATACAGGAGGTCGCTACACTTGGGTAGACTATTTGGTACTGACGGCGTTCGGGGTATTGCCAATCTCGAACTGACCTGTGAGCTGGCCATGCAAATCGGCAAGGCTGCAGCTTATGTCTTAACAAAGGAAACTCACCACAAGCCAAAAATTCTCATTGGAAAGGATTCTCGCCTTTCCGGTGATATGCTGGAGTCGGCACTGGCTTCCGGACTTTGCTCTGTAGGTGCCAGCGTTGTAAATTTGGGCATCATTCCCACTCCGGCTGTGGCTTATTTAACCAGAAAATACGAAGCCGATGCCGGCATCGTAATTTCCGCATCACACAACGCAGCTGAATACAACGGTATTAAAATTTTCAATGCCAACGGCTATAAATTAAGTGATGCAATTGAAGAACGAATCGAAGCCATCATCTTAGATGACAGCGAAGAAATCCTCTGCCCCACAGGTGATGCTGTGGGAACAGTTGAAACCTGCGAAACCGCACTGCGGGACTATATTGATTTTGCAAAAAGCACCATCGATTGTGACCTAAAGGGTCTGCGCATTGCTGTTGACTGTGCGAACGGCGCCAGCTATAAAAGCACGGTGAAGGTCATTGTGGAGCTGGGAGCTGAAGCTTTCGTGGTTCATAACCACCCCACCGGCACCAACATCAATCACAATTGCGGCTCCACCCACACCAAAGAATTTCAACAATATGTGAAAAATATTGATGTGGATTTGGGACTGACCTTCGATGGTGATGCTGACCGTTTGCTGGCCGTGGATGAAAAAGGCAACTTGATTGACGGCGACAAAATCATGTTCATTTGTGCCAATTTCTTAAAAGAAAAGGGCCGGTTAGTGAAGGATACGCTGGTCACCACCGTGATGACAAATCTGGGGCTGATACTGGCCGCCAAAGAAAAGGGCATTAACATTGTTCAAACCCGTGTGGGTGACCGCTATGTTTTAGAGGAAATGCTTAAAAGCGGTTATATTTTAGGTGGCGAACAATCAGGGCACATTATTTTCCTTGAAAACAACACCACCGGTGACGGACTGCTGTCTGCGCTGCAACTTCTTTCCATTATAAAAAAATCCGGCCAGAAACTCTCCGAGCTTTCTGAGGTATTTAAAACCCTGCCACAGGTAACGGTGAATGCCAAGGTGCAAAACTCTAAAAAAGAGGATTTTGCAAAGGATGAGGTCATTAAAGATGAAATTGCCCAGTTGGAAAACGAACTGGCAGACTCTGGCCGGGTGTTGATTCGTCCTTCCGGCACAGAGCCGTGTGTTCGCGTGATGCTGGAAGGTCCTGATTTGAATATCATCACACAGAAAGCAAAGTATCTTGCCAAACTCATTGAAGCACGTTTAGGCTAAAAGTGCTATTTCGTTCATTGAGAAAGGTGCTCTTGTTGTTGCCATTTTGATAGAAAAACATTATTTAAAAATTTTGTCAGCATTATCTGTTACTGCAGAATAAGTTAGAAGGACGAGGGGACGTTATGCAATTTATTATTGTAACAGGCATGTCCGGTGCCGGAAAAACCACCGTTGTTCACATTTTGGAGGACATCGGCTATTATTGTATTGATAATATTCCGCCTACGCTGATTACACAATTTGTCACTCTGTGCCAGAACTCCAACATTGCAATGGATAAAATTGCTTTTGTGGTCGATGCCAGAAGCGGTGACAAAATCATGCGTCTGGCAGACGAAATCACCAAGCTGAAAAAAACAACAGGTTATAACTGCGAGGTTCTGTTTTTAGAGGCAAGTGATGAAACCATTATCAAACGTTATAAAGAAACCCGGCGTAAGCATCCCCATGCTAAGGGCGGTCTGTTGATTGATGGCATTGAAACCGAACGCCGCCTCCTCTTTGAAATCCGTGATAAAGCTGACCACATCATCAGCACCACCGGGCTCATAACAAAGCAGCTTAGAGAGCAGATTCTTGCGTTGTTTGAATCTCGTCAAAAATTTGAAAACATTAACGTGAACATTATTTCCTTTGGTTTTAAACGGGGCATTCCTCTAGACACCGACTTGGTGTTTGATGTGCGGTTTCTGCCCAATCCCTTTTATGAACCGGAACTTCGGAACCAAACAGGCTTAGATGCCCCGGTGCGTGATTATGTGATGAATTGTGACGTAACCAAAGCTTTTATGGAAAAGCTCAGCGACATGATTAACTTTCTCTTGCCGCAATATGTGGAAGAAGGCAAAACACATCTTGCCATTGGCATTGGTTGCACCGGCGGCAAACACCGCTCTGTTGCAGTGGCAACAGCCTTAGGAAACGAACTGAAGCAAAAGAATTACTACACCATTGTCACCCACCGTGACATGAAATCAGGACAAGGGGGAGACTAAGATGGAACTTTACATTCCCACCCGGGTGTTTCTGGGGAAAGGTTGCATTCAACAAAATGCCGCTTGCTTTTCAGAATACGGCAAACGTGCCTTGATTGTTACCGGCAGAACCAGTGCACAAAAAAGCGGCGCGCTGCAGGATGTGACAGCGGCTTTACAGCAACAAAATATTTGCTGGGAAATTTTTGACCGTGTAGAAAATAACCCCAGCGTTTTAACCTGCTATGAGGGCGGTCAAGTAGCCAGAGACTTTGGTGCCGATTTCATCATTGCCATTGGCGGCGGCTCTCCTATGGATGCTGCTAAAGCCATTGGGGCATATGCTGTGAATGAAATTGCGCCCATGGAAATCTTTAACACGCTAACCAACACCCCTCTGCCTCTGCTGTCGGTGCCCTTAACTGCCGGCACAGGCAGCGAAGTAACACCCTATTCCGTGCTCACCGTGCCGGAAATTGAAAACAAAAAAAGCTTTGCCCATCCGGCAAGCTTTTCAAAGGTTGCGTTTTTAGACCCGGATTATCTGCATTCTCTCCCATATCCGGTTTTACTTGATACCACGGCAGATGCCCTGAGCCATGCTCTAGAGAGCATGCTCTGCCGCCGCTCGACCCCTGCCTCTGAGGTTTATGCCCAGGCAGCCCTGCAGCGGCTTTCTGCTGCAATTCCCGGTGTTTTAAACAAAACACCAGATTATGAAACTCTACTGCTGGCCTCCTGCCTTGCCGGCATGGCAATTGCCCACACGGGCACTGTCGTTGTGCACTCCATGGGCTATCCGCTGACCTATTTTAAAAATGTACCCCACGGCAGAGCGAATGCACTGTTGCTGCCCGGTTTTATCAGGCTTTGCGAAAAGCATGCAGCCAGCCGTCTGGCACCGGTTTTAAAAGCCTTTGGTGCACCAGATGCTAACAGTCTCTGCGCAGTCATCAAAAAGCTGATTCCCGAGACAATCACCTTAACGCAAAACGAGGTGCAAGCCTTTGCTAAAAAGGCCATTGGGGCTAAAAACGTCAGCCAGAATCTGTGGCCTTTAACCGAAGCGGAGGAAGCCTCAGTTTATGCAACATTGTTATAAGAATCAAAAGACATTTAGGAGGAACAAATGATTACATCATCCTGCCTGTCTGTCAATGACAGGAATCACTTAACCATTGGCGGCATTGACACAACAGAACTCACAGCAAAATATGGAACACCTCTTTATGTTATAGATGAGGATTGCATTCGTCAGAACTGCCGGCTTTACACCGAATCTATAAACCAGTTTTATGATGGAAACGGCCTGGTTTTATATGCCAGCAAGGCTCTCTGCACCATGGCTCTGTGCAAGATTATAGCATCAGAGAACATGGGACTGGATGTGGTCTCCGGCGGTGAACTTTACACAGCCCACAAGGCCGGTTTCCCTATGGAGCGTGTATATTTTCACGGCAACAACAAAACAAACGACGAGCTGGAGCTGGCTTTATCTTTAGGTGTTGGCAGAATTGTTGTGGATAATCACGATGAGCTTTTGCGTTTGAATGAACTCTGTGCCATCCATAACAAAAAAGCCGCTGTTTTGTTTAGAGTCAAACCCGGCATTGATGCGCATACCCATGATTTTATTATGACCGGTCAAATAGACTCTAAATTTGGTGTTGCGCTTGAAACAGGCGAGGCCATGGATATCATCCGCAAGGCGAATTCGTTGGCTCATATTGAGGTTGTTGGCGCACATTGCCATATTGGTTCACAGATTTTTGACCTCTCTCCCTTTGAAAAGGCCGCCGAAGTGATGATGAACTTCATTGGCGATGTGAAAGACGAGCTGGGACTTTCTATATCAGAACTGAATTTAGGCGGTGGCTTTGGCATTTGTTACACCGAGGAGGATGACCCCATTGCCTATGATAAATATATGGAGGCTGTCAGTGCCGTTGTGAAGAAAACGGCAACAAAGCGGGATATTCCCCTGCCAAAAATCCTCATGGAGCCGGGACGTTCTATTATTGCTCCCGCCGGCATCACACTATATACCGTGGGCAATGTGAAAGAAATTCCAAACGTGAGGAACTATCTTTCAGTGGATGGCGGCATGGTGGATAATCCTCGTTATATGCTCTATGAATCTAAATATGACTTTTTGTTGGCAAACCGGGCCAACGACAATAAAACAGAAATCTATACAGTGGCAGGAAAATGCTGTGAATCCGGCGACCTGTTGGGCGAAAATGTTGCATTGCCATTAGCCCAAAGGGGTGATATTCTGGCGGTGCTGGCTACCGGTGCTTATAATTACTCCATGTCCAGCAACTACAACAGAATTCCCCGCCCTGCCATGGTGATGACTTCTGGCGGCAATGTCCGAATCATTGTAAAGCGGGAGACCTATGAGGACCTGTTGAAAAACGATTGCATGTAATCTCACATTGAGTTGTTTGTACACATGGCAAACATATAAAAAACGGCAAAAAAGAAAACCTCTCAAAATTGAGCGGTTTTCTTTTTTCATTTTCCCCTTCTTTTATAATATAATAAAAAATTTGACATCTTTTTTTAAAAAAGATATCCTTGGTATAAGACAATGGAAAAGTTTTCTGCTTTTTGTATCTTTTAACGAAGCTTTGCCTCGTCCCAGAGCTTGTCCATTTCTGAAAGAGTCATTTCTTCAAGATTTTTTCCTGCTTTTTTTGCCTCGGATTCTACATAAGAAAACCTATCAATAAATTTCTGTATGGTTTTTCCCAGAGATTCTTCTGCTGAGCAGTGATAAAATCTGGCCACATTCACGGCAGAAAACAAAACATCACCCAGTTCTTCACTGATATCCTCCTGATTGCCGGAAGCTGCTGCCTGTGCCAATTCCTCTGTCTCCTCCTGCAATTTTGCAAGAGCACCTGAAACATCTTCCCAATCAAATCCGACCTTTGCGGCTTTAGACTGAATTTTCTGCGCACGAATCAGTGCCGGCAAATAACTGCAAACGCCCTTCATGCTCTCTGTGTAGCTCTTTTGACCCTTTTCCTTTTGCTTATTTTTTTCCCATGTTTCCAACACCTCTTCAGGGGTTTGAGCAGTATCGCTACCGAAAATGTGCGTATGGCGGGAAATCATTTTCTCGCAAACATGAAAAAGAACATTTTCAATAGAAAACGTACCTTCTTCTTTTCCAATTTGAGAATGAAACACCACCTGCAGAAGAATATCACCCAGCTCATCGGCAAACTGGTCTTTTGAACCGGCATCCAGCGCCTCTAAGGCCTCATAGGCTTCCTCCACCAGGTTCATCTTAATAGACTCGTGTGTTTGCACACGGTCCCAGGGGCAACCGTTTTCACCCCGCAGTTTTTCAATAATCGAGAGTAAATCCTCAAAGGTATATACTTTTTTTTCGTTCATCATTTGTTCACCGGATTTCTATAAATTTTATGAAAGTAAATGGAGACGGTCCATCAGTTTTGCAAGGGCATCTCCCTTAGGCAGCATTAACACATCATCACGCTTAATGAGCCGCAAAACAAAAACCATAACCGCATAAATGATAACTGCTGCTGCAATGGCGATTCCCAATGCAAGAATGACCTTCAGTCGCATAGAAGACTCAAGAGGTGTAACCGGTGCTGTTTGAGGCATGAAGTTTAGTGACAAGGTCATGGGCACCGCACCCAGAATTCGTGCCGCACCCTGATAGGCAAAATATGCACCCACACCCATGGCACCGCTGGCAATAACCGGTCTGAGAATGAACCCGGAAACAGATAAATCTGGCTTCATAATCTTCCGCACACTCATAATGTTCAAAACAGCAATCACCAGATAGCACAAATTGGTGCTGATAGGAGCACCGCCAATGTTCACAAAGGGAATGGCAATTAAAAAATAGTTTGTGGCAATTTTCACAACACCGCCAATCAGCATATTCCGCACCGGAATGCCTACATGACCTGCCCCCTGCAGCATGGCCGTTGTGACAGACACCAGGCTGACAAAAATAACCGCATAACCAAGAATTAAAAGCATTGAAGCCGCTCTGGCATTGTTATACACAGCTGTTAAAATCGGCTGACTCAAAACAGACAAACCCACTGCGCATGGCATAGAAAACAGCATGGTAATTCGCAAGGTGGATTCTGATAATTTTTTAACCTCACGCCTATTTTTCACCGCAAATGCCGCAGAAATAAAGGGCACAACGCTCATAGACAGGCTCATAATGATGGTTGGCGGCAGGTTGAACATGGGAATGGCATAGCCTGAATAAGCACCGTAGAGAATCTCAGAGGGTTTAATCCGCATCAATTCCCCAATGACCGCTTCGCCTTGGGAAAGACCGTAAAATTCCGTTAGGGTGTTAAACATCATCTGCGTAACAGGAATGGTTTGCAAGCGCTGGCGAATCATCACCACATCAATAACATTGGTTAAAGATGTTACCGCAGCACCAATGGTGATGGGAATTGAAATCTTTGCAAGCTCAATAAAAATTGCTTTTGTGCTTCTTGCTGTTCCAAGAGAAATGTTGGCAGGATACTGGTCTTTACGCTTGGCAATATACGTAATTACCATAATCAACAAAGCGAAAAAGGTGCCGGCAGTTACTCCTAACACCGCACCGGCAGAAGCATTTACAATGCCGGTTGGCAACAAAAGATAAGCCAGCAAAAGACCAATCACAAGCTTGCCCATAGCCTCTGCCACTTCAGAAAGGGCCGTGGGTACCATGTTGGAAAAGCCTTGAAAATAACCTCGAAAGGCTGAAAGCAGTGCCACAAAGAAAATAGCCGGAGCAACGGCTAAAATGCTTAAATAAGAAGAAGGTGATTTTACTGCATACACAGCAAATAACTTAGCCCCCAAAAACAGAACCAAAGAGCCTACAATACCAATCAAAGTCAGAAGCGACAAGGCTGCCTTAAAGATTTTATTGGTCTCTGCATAATTCTTTTTGGCAAGACTAGATGACACCATTTTGGAAACTGCCACCGGCAAACCGGCTGTGGCAATGACAAACATGCAGGCATAAAGGTTATATGCCGTGTTAAAAATCGCCATGCCCTCCTCTTGAATAATGTTGGCAAGGGGTATTTTAAACAGGGCACCGATAACCTTCACAAGTGCATTGGCCACAACTAAAACCACAGCACCCTTTAAATAAGATTGCTTCTTCAAGCTGCTTCCCTCCTAAAAGGATTTGTCCGATAGTTTATTCTATGTAAAAAAAATGTTATATACTACTTTCCAAGACAAAACCGTGAAAAAATTTCATCCACTATTTCGTCCGACACTGTTTGACCGGTGATGGTTCCTAGTGCCTCCAAAGCGCCTCGTAAATCAACAGAGAGCAAATCAAGAGGCATGCCTGCCTCTAGGGTTTCTAAGGCATTTTGCAAATAAAACACCGTCTCTGCAATGGCCTGTTTATGACGCAGATTAATCACCGCTGCATCCTGACGTTCTGTGATTGCTCCCAAGGAAAACAGCTCTTCAACTGTTTTTCCCAGAGAATCAAGACCCTCTGCGTTCTTTGCCGATAAAGTGACAACCGGCATAGTTTCAGGAATTTCGGGCAATATTGCTGCCGGCTTTAAATCAGATTTATTTAGAATGAGAATCGACTTCTTTTGACAAACAAGGTCAAAAATTTCAAGGTCTTCTTGTTCAAACAAGCGGCTGTTATCCACCACAAAGAAAACAAGATCGGCCTTTTTTAGATATTCTTTTGCCTTCTGAATGCCCATTTCTTCAATTTGCTCTGCACTGGAGCGAATGCCGGCCGTGTCAAACAAATTCAGGCATACATTTCCCAATCGAACCCTCTCTTCAATGACATCGCGGGTGGTTCCGGCCTGCTGAGTCACTAAGGCTCTGTCTGTTCCCGATAATGCATTTAACAGCGAAGACTTCCCCACATTGGGTTTTCCCACAATAACCGTGTTAATACCGCTGCGAATCAATCTTCCCTGCTCAGCCTGATCTGCCATTGTCTTTAAAGAAGAAAGGATAGCAAGGAGCTGAACTTTGACCGCTTCTGTAGGCGTTTCATCAATGCCTTCATCAGGAAAATCGGCCATCACATCAAGGGAGGCTGCCAGCGTTAAAATTCTTTCACGATGCTCTTTAATGGGAACCGAGAGCTTTCCGTCTAACTGATTAACAGAAAGAGAAACTGCCGCATCAGACTCAGCCTGAATTAAATCAATCACAGCTTCTGCCTGAGATAAATCCAACTTTCCGTTTAAAAAGGCACGTTTGGTAAATTCCCCCGGCGAAGCCATCGTGGCGCCATTTTTCAAAAGAGATGATAAAACAGATCGTGTCACAAAACTGCCACCGTGGCAGCTGATTTCAACCACATCCTCCCCTGTATAGGAATGAGGGCCACGCATCACGGCTGCCAAAACCTCATCTAAGGTCTTGCCTTCGAATTCAATTCTGCCATAGGAAAGGGTGTGACTGCCGGCATCTGCCAGCTTTCGCTTGCCTTTAAAAACACGGTCACAAACACAAATGGCATCAGCACCACTGACACGAATCACGGCGATTCCGCCCTCTCCTGCCGGTGTTGCAATGGCTGCAATGGTGGTTTCCCTCAAGTTGTTCACTCCTTTAACAGGTTCTTATAGTCCTCTAATATGTAAGATAAATCATCTAAAAATTCTGCCACTTCAGGCACCTTAACAAGTACCCGAAAAGCATAGTTCACCTCACGGGCGAAGCGGGAATCTATACAACCGGATGCCTCCGGATGGGTTAAGGGGCAGATTGATGCTCTGGGATCCCGGATAATCTGCAGTGTGCTACCCTTTCTATACAAGGGAATCAGGGGAAAAACCCTGCAGGAAAGGGGACGGTCCGTGCGCTTACACGGACCGTGGCATACCACCATCTGCACCCGTTTGCCCCCGGACTCAAATTCCGTTGGCAGAAGGGAAAAATTTTCTTTTCCATAAAACAATTTTGCTTCACCGGGAAATAAATACATGCCGCTCTCGCCATCACCCTGACAACACAGCTTACCGCAAAGCTGGCCGCAATCAAAGGGCACAGGCGTTAATGCGTCAAAGCGGCGATAGATTTGACGATACAGATCTGCTATTTTTTTGCTCATGCCTGATCCAGTGCGTCCTTTAACATTTTGTTAATCACTTGCGGATTTGCCTTGCCCTTAGACACACGCATTACCTGACCCATTAAGAAACCAAGTGCCTTGTCTTTACCCGCCTTATAATCGGCAATAGACTGAGGATTTTGTGCCATAACCTCCTGCACCATCTGCATGAGAGCACCCTCATCAGACACCTGAGATAAACCTAAACGCTCCACAATTTTCTCCGGGTCTTCAGCACTGTTAAACAGCTCTGCTAAGACCTTTTTAGCCGCACTGTTGCTGATGGCACCTTTTTCAATCAAATCAATGAGAGATTTTAGCTGTGCCGGTGCAAAGGGAATATCCCCTGCCTCCAGCTCACGGTCATTAACCAGTTTCGCAATATCACCCATGAGCCAGTTGCTGACGGTTTTAGGAGCAGCACCCAGCTTCACGGTTGCATCAAAATAATCGGCTGTTTTCTTAGAAGATGTTAAAATGAAGGCATCATATTCCGGCAGACCATATTCATCTACATACCGGCTTCTTCTCTGTTCCGGCAGTTCGGGAATGGTCTGTCTGATTTCTTCAATCCACTCATCAGAAACGATGATGGGAAGCAAATCCGGTTCGGGGAAATAGCGATAGTCCTGTGCATCTTCCTTGGTTCTCATCACAGTGCTAATACCCTTCACATCATCCCAACGGCGGGTTTCCTGTTCAATGACGCCACCGTCATTTAATACCTCTGCCTGGCGCTTCTGCTCATATTCCATAGAACGAACAGCCGCACGGAAGGAGTTAATGTTTTTCATTTCACAACGGGTGCCATATTCCTTTTGACCCTCAGGACGAAGTGACAAATTCACATCACACCGCAGAGAACCCTCTTGCATTTTACAGTCAGAAACCTCGGTGTATTCCAAAATGGATTTTAAGGTTTCCAGAAAGACTCTTGCCTCTTCCGGAGAACGCAAGTCCGGCTCGGTAACAATTTCAATCAGAGGCACACCGCAACGATTATAATCAGCCATAGAGGTGTTGCCGTAATCATCATGCACCAGTTTGCCGGCATCTTCTTCAATATGGATACGGGTAATGCCAATGCGACGGGTTTCTCCGTCAACTAAAATATCAATATAGCCATTCTGGCACAAGGGCAAATCAAACTGAGAAATCTGATAAGCCTTGGGCAGGTCGGGATAAAAATAGTTTTTTCTGTCTTGCTTACCATATTTTGTAATGCTGCAGTTCATGGCAAGACCTGCTTTAATGGCATAGTCTACCACCCGCTTATTCAAAACCGGCAGGGTTCCGGGCATGCCGGAGCAAATGGGGCAGGTGTGGGTGTTCGGCTCGCCGCCAAATTCATTTTTACAACCGCAGTATATTTTGGTATTGGTCTTCAGCTCGGCATGGACCTCAAGACCAATGACTGTTTCGTACTTCATTTTCTGTCCTCCTCTATTATAACACGGGCTTTACTTTGGTGATGGTCTTTTCCAAAGCATAGGCAGCATTTAAAATGGCTGCTTCGCCAAAAGGCTTACCAATAATCTGCAAGCCGATGGGAAGACCGTTTTCGTCATATCCGCAAGGCAGCACAACGGCAGGCAGACCGCCAATGTTGACGGAAACAGTACAGATATCTGCCATGTACATCTGCAGGGGGTCATCCGTTTTTTCGCCAAAGCCAAAGGCGGTTGTGGGTGTGGTGGGTGTTACCAGCACATCATAGGTCTGGAAGGCTTTGTCAAAATCCTGCATAATCATGGTTCTAACCTGCTGTGCCTTTTTGTAATATGCATCGTAATAACCGGAGGACAGCGCATAGGTACCAATCATGATACGGCGCTTAACCTCGGCACCAAAGCCTTCGCTTCTGGTTTGTGCATACAAGTCAATTAAATCGTCAAACTTCTCTGCACGGTAACCATATTTCACACCATCGAAACGAGCCAGATTTGAGCTGGCCTCAGCAGAGGAAATCATGTAATAAGCCGGCAGTGCATATTCGTTTAAGGGCAGATGCATTTCCTGAAAATCTGCGCCCATGGCTTTAAAGGAATCAAGAGCAGCCAAAACGGCTTTTTGAACAGGCTGGCTGATGCCCTCTCCCATATATTCAGCAGGAACACCAATTTTCAAACCCTTCACATCACCGGTGAGTGCTTTTTCAAAGGAAGCATATTCACGGTTAACGCTGGTGGAATCCATTGGGTCATAGCCAACAATCTGGTCATAAACCAACGCACAGTCTTGAACATCTTTAGTCAGGGGACCAATCTGGTCTAAAGACGATGCAAAGGCCACAAGACCAAAACGGGAAACTGTTCCATAAGTAGGCTTCATTCCCACGCAACCGCAAAACGCTGCCGGCTGACGAATGGAACCACCGGTATCAGAGCCCAGTGTGAAGGGTGCTTCGTCAGCAGACACACAGGCTGCAGAACCGCCGGAGGAACCGCCGGGCACCTTTGTTAAATCATAAGGGTTCTTTGTTTTCTTAAAATATGAGTTCTCTGTGGAGGAACCCATTGCAAATTCATCCATGTTCACCTTACCAAGCAACACGGTGTCAGCTTTTTTCAGTTTCTGTGCCACGGTGCTGTCATAGGGCGGACGGAAATTGTGCAGCATTTTAGAAGAACAGGTGGTTAAAACATCTTTGGTGCACAAATTGTCTTTCAGCGCCATGGGAACGCCTGCCAGGGCACCTGTTTCCTCTCCGGCAGCAATTTTTTTATCAATGCTTTCAGCTGCCTGCATGGCCTCTTCCGGGAGAACGGTCACATAGCTTCCCACTTTGTCCTCCACTGCCTCAATCCGGTCTAAGTATGCTTTGGTAATCTCCTGAGAAGAGATTTCTTTATTTTTAATTTTGTCACGTATTTCGTGAGCTGTTAATGTATGCATAATCAAACTCCTTTAGTGTACTTATTCAACAACCTTGGGTACTGTGTAACCGCCGTCTTCAGCTGAGGGGGCATTTTTAAGCATGGCCTCTCTGTCGTAAGAAGGCTTTACAACATCTTCTCTGAAAGCATTGCTCATGGGAATAGCATGAGCTGTGGGCACAACACCCTCTGTGTCAAGCTCATTGAGCTTATTGGCAAAACCGATGATGCTTTCCATGTCACGAGACAGGGTTTCCGCCTCTTCGTCAGAAAGCTTCAACCGAGCCAGAAGTGCAACATGCAAAACTTCTTCCTTTGAAATCTTCATTCTAAAAAGCTCCTTTTCATGATATTGTATTAACATGTAAAATAATAAACTTATTGATTATATTCCTTGATGATATTGATTAAATCTTGGGGTGTTTTTGCCAGATGTGCAGCTCCGGCTGCCTCCAGCACGTCCTGTGAGCGATATCCCCACAGCACGCCGATGGACACCATGCCGGCATTTTTCCCGGTTGTAATATCCACATCGCTGTCACCAATAAAGGCCATTTCCGAAGGCGAAAGACCCAACTTTTCTGCAATCTCCAGCGGTGCAAAGGGGTCGGGCTTTCTGGGAACACCAACACGCTCGCCAAAAGCATAATCCACGCCATAATCTGAAAACCACAAATCTACCAATGCCTTTGTGGGTTCATCAGGCTTATTTGACAACACATTAATGGAAATGTTCTGCTCTGTTAAAAATGCCAGCACATCTGAAATGCCATCATAGGGCTTTGTTTCAACACTGGTATTTTCATTGTAAAGCCTTCGATATGTTGCAAGACAGCGGTCAACCTGTTCGTCATTTGACTGAACTGCCTGAGGCAGACAGCCCTTTACATAATTCCGTGCACCGGTGCCGATTGCCATGCGATGACAATCAAGGTCATGCTGCTCAGGATAGCCATATTCCCGCAGCATGGCATTCATGGCGTTGGCCAAGTCTATTAGTGTGTATAAAATTGTGCCATCTAAATCAAAAATAACTGCTTTAATCAAGATACTGCCTCCTATTTCACGTCCTCAAAAACGGCTTCTTTCTGTTCCTCTGCAGGAATCTGTGACATCATGTGCTTGTTCATAACATGCCACACGTAATAATTTATGGTATACCCCGTCCAGACAACAAGGAACAGGCACATTAAAATGACCCATATGGGGAAAGCATACCACAGAAGCAGAGCATGAACCCCAACAATAATGAACAAATAGAAAACATTTTGCGGCAGCTTGGCCAAGGAAAGAATCAATGCATTTTTGATAATATCCTTGAGCTTCATATCAAAAGTAACAACCATAGGATAGGTATAAAAGCCTACAGAAAGGGTAATAACTGCCAGCACAGCAGCGACAAGCAGAACAACAAAATAAGGCATGCCGGACTTTAAGTAGAACAACACCGCTGTTAGATAGAGATAAGTCAAAACAGTGGAAATAATGCTCAGGGCCAATCCCTGTTTCCAATTCTTTTTGGTATGTTCAAAGAAATCAGATACCAAAAAAGCATGTTCCTGCCGAGACCAGTTTCTAAGCACATATGTCAGTCCTGCAATAGAAGGTCCCATAAACATGAATGGAATAAACGGCAAAACCGGCAGCAGAACATTTTGTTCCGATGCAAGCACTGTCACAACCTCTTCTATGTTCACTAAATAAGGAATGGCGAGAAAAAGAGAAGCACCAATCCACGGAATATTCACCAACAAAAACAACAGATTGAGCATAATAAAATCCCAAAAATGTCTTCCCATGATATCAAAATAGTTGCGTTTTGCAGCTTCTTCTTTGCTAATGCCCCTGCCGGGATTAGAAAAACCGCCTCCAAATAGACTCACTGTAAAATCCTCCTTAAACTCTTTTCTTTCTCAACAGCGACATAACCGGCAATTCTCTGCCTATAGAAAGCCGCAGCACCTGCTGTGGATGGGGTGCACTGTCAATCTGGTTTCCTTCAGCATCCCGCAGAGAATTCGCCGAAAAAGTCAACGTTGGCGAAAAAGGAATCACCGCCTCCAGCTCGTCACCGCTGAAAAAGCGGTTCCGCTGCTCTAGCAGCACATCACCCGTTTCACTGTCATAGCCAATAACCACAGCCACCACATCATAGTTTCTCACATAGGCACTGGTGGCATAGTTCTGGGCTGACTCGTCCGGTTTCCCCAGATAAAACCCTGTGGTGTAATGCCGGTTGCTCACTTTGGAAAGCTCCTCTAGCCAGACAGGGTCTGTTGTGTAAGTATCCGGATTTTCAAAATATCGGTCTAGTGCCTCGCGGTAAACCTTCACCACTGTGGCAACATAATATTCTGTTTTCACTCTTCCCTCCAGCTTGAAGCTACTAATGCCGCTTTGCACCAACTGAGGGATATATTCAATCATACATAAATCACGGGAATTAAAAATAAAGGTGCCACGCTCATTTTCGTAAACAGGATAGTATTCACCGGGTCGTTGTTCCTCCACCAAGTGATAGTTCCAACGGCAGGGATGTGCACAGTTACCCTGATTGGAATCCCGTCCCGCCATGTAGTTAGATAACAAACAGCGTCCGGAATAAGAAATGCACATTGCACCATGGACAAAAGCCTCAATTTCAAGGTCGCTGGGAATTTCCCTGCGAATCTCTGCAATTTCCTCAAAGGAAAGCTCTCTGGCACACACAACACGACTGGCGCCTAATTGGTGCCAAGCCTTAAAGGTTTCGCTGTTGGTGTTATTGGCCTGGGTACTGATGTGCAACGGAATCTTCGGTGCATATGTCTTGGCCATGGAAAGCACTCCCAAGTCTGACACAATCAAACCGTCAGGCGCAAGCTCTGAAAGCTCTGAAAGGTAGGCCGGAAGCTCTGCTAAATCCTCATTGTGAGGAATAATGTTCACAGCAATATACAGTTTTTTGCCTTTAGAGAGCGTCAATTCTCTGGCTCTTTTTAAATCATCTGCCGAAAAGTTTTTCGCAGCGGTACGCATTGAAAAGGCTTCGCCGCCGGCATAGACAGCATCTGCACCGAAGGCAATTGCCGTTTTCAGCCGCTCTAAACTACCGGCAGGTGCTAACAGTTCCGGTTTCTGCATGTTTCCTCTCCTGACTCAATCGTTGTAAAATTTCCTGTTTGATGGTTTCGGCATCCAATCCGCACAGCTGATATAACAGCTCACAATTTCCCTGAGGCACAATGGCGTTTTTATGAGCCTTTACAAGAACCTGAGCGCCGCTGCCCTGCAAACAGGAAACAATCCGTTCACCGATGCCACCATGCTCCACACCATCCTCCAGGGTCACCAAAAGGCGGTGTGTGTTTGATGCTTGTTTAATATATGCATCATCTAAGGGCAGAAGGGTTCTGAGATTGGTAACCGTTGCAGAGACTCCCTCCTGAGCCAGCGCCTTGGAAACTGCCATCGCCGTGCTTAGCATATGTCCTGCAGACAAAATGCAAACATCTTGCCCCTGACGAACCACATCGGCCTTTTTAAATGCAAAGGGTGCACCGTTATATGCCAGGCACTTCCCCCCCCGTGGATAACGAATGGCAACAGGCCCGTTGTGAACAAGGGTTGCATAGGTGAGCATTTCTGTAAATTCTAAAAAATTTGCCGGCGCGAGTATTGTCATGTTGGGCATGTGAGATAAAAAGGCCATGTCGAAAATCCCCTGATGGGTTTCGCCATCCTCCCCCACAAGACCGGCTCTGTCAACACACAGCACCAGATTAAGATTTTGTAAACAAACATCATGGAGCACTTGGTCATAGGCACGCTGCAGAAAGGATGAATACACCGCCACAACCGGTTTAAGCCCCCGCTTGGAAAGACCGGCCGCAAACGTGACGGCATGCTGCTCTGCTATGCCTACATCAAAAAACCTGTCTGGATGTTCTCCGGCAAAACGGGAAAGGCCTGTTCCATCAGGCATGGCAGCCACAACAGCACAAATGCGTTTATCCCGATTGGCAAGCTCTGTGAGACATCGGCCGAACACAGCCGCATAAGAATCGCCGCCACCGCCGCACTCACCTGTTTCAATCTGAAAAGAACCAATGCCGTGAAAGGCCGTTGGCTTGTCCTCAGCAAATTTATAGCCCTTGCCTTTTTTGGTTTTAATATGTATCAAAACCGGTGCCTGAATGGTTTTGGCATTTTCTATAACATCACACAAAAACGGCAAGTTATGCCCGTCAATAGGGCCCAGATAGGTAAAACCCAAGTCTTCAAACACCGTGCTGGGTGACAGAATGTGCCGAAACGTATCTTTCAGGCGTTTTAGCACTTTAACCATCGGCCGACCTATGGCAGGAATACTCCCAAAGCCATGCTCTAAATTGGTTTTCAGCCGGGAATAAGAAGGTCTGGTTCTCAGCTTTGTTAAGTACTGGGACAAACCGCCTACATTTTTGGCAATGGACATTTCATTATCATTTAAAATCACAATAAAGTTCTTTTGATAGGTTCCTGCATCATTCAAAGCCTCAAAAGCCATGCCGCCGGTTAAGGCACCGTCACCAATCACAGCCACTGTTCGCCGCGACTCTCCCAAAAGTTCTGAAGCACGGGTCATGCCCAACGCTGCCGAAATGGAGGTGGAAGAATGACCGGTGTTATATGCATCATACATACTTTCGCTGCTCTTAGGAAAGCCGGAAAGCCCCCCGTACTTTCGCAAGCTGGAAAACTGCTCACGACGTCCGGTTAAAAGCTTGTGCACATAGGTCTGATGGCCCACATCCCAAACGATGCTGTCATTAGGCAAATCTAGCGTTTTAAACAGGGCAAGGGTCAACTCAACAACACCCAAATTAGACGCAAGATGACCACCCGTTTTGGCAACGGATTGAATTAAATAGCCACGAATCTCTGCAGCTAGACTGGCAAGCTCCGGAAAATCCAGCTTTTTCACATCCTCTGGGCTCTGTATGCGATTTAAAATACGATACATAATCTTCACTCTTTATTCAGTGATGCTCCGGCAAAAAAGGCCGAAGGTTGGTTCTATTCAATGATAAAACCATACTAATATATCATATCACATTTTTGTGTTTTGGTAAAGAGAAAAAAGCTATTTTTCCTTGGTTTTTTTATCTTTTTTAAAAATTTCATACAAACCCATTGCAAGCAAAAAGACGCCGAACAAACGCCTGAGCAAAGAGGCGTTCATCATGCCGGCCAAAATAGCCCCGCCCACGGCACCCAAAAGACCAAACAAAATCACCGGCCAGGCGATTTTAAAATTAACAGAACGATTTTTGATGTGCACCCAAAGAGAAATAGCCGCCGTTGGAATAAAATACAGAAGATTCACACCTTGAGCCTCATGCTGGCCTACGTGCAAAAAAATGGAAAGAGCCGGAATTAAAATTGTTCCGCCGCCGATTCCCATGCCGCTAATCACGCCGGATAAAAGTCCGGCAAGCACAGCAACCATCATCAGCCCACCACCATTCTCACAGCAGCAAGAATCATAAAGCTACCAAAAATTTTTCGAATTGCCGGTCCCGATAGCCGTTTTAATAATTTAGCCCCTGCAAATCCACCTGCAACACCGCCAATAGATACCTGCAGCGCCAAAGAATAATTCAGATGATTCCGATAACCATAAAAAAACAGACTGATAATGGTAAAACAAAGAATGATTAAAATGGCTGTTGCATGGGCTTTGTGCTCATTCTGATCTAAAAATTCCTCTAAAAAAGGCACCACAACGGTGCCGCCGCCGCTACCGAACAAACCGTTTAAAAACCCGGCAACCAGTCCGCCCACGGCAGATATTACATAATGATTCTTGAAAAAACGTTTCATCATACTGCTCCGTTCTGCACCGGAGAAATTCTCCGGTGCGTATTGTGCTTACAGAGCATAGTATTTGCCAAAGAAAGAAAAATAAACCGAAACTTACATTTCAATTTCGTCCAGATTCAACTGCAATAGTTTAGAAACACCCTTTTCCTGCATGGTAACACCATAAATCACATCGGCACTTTCCATGGTGCCCCGACGGTGTGTAACCAGAATAAACTGAGTGCTGCGACTAAAACGCTTGATAAAGTCAGCATAGCGATAAACGTTGTTGTCATCCAGTGCCGCCTCGATTTCATCAAGAAAACAGAAGGGTGTCGGTTTAATGCGCAAAATAGCAAACAGCAGTGCGATAGCTGAAAGGGCACGTTCGCCACCGGAAAGAAGCGACAAGCTTTGCAGTTTTTTTCCCGGCGGTTGCACATTAATGCTGATGCCGCAAGTTAAAATGTTGTCTTCATCCTCCAGCTCAAGGTCGGCTCTTCCGCCGCCAAACAATTCTGAGAATGTTGTTTTAAAGTGCTGTCTGATTTTTTCAAACTGCTCTTTAAACTGCCGTTTCATAACCGTTTGCATCTCGTCAATGATATGAATCAAATCACCCTTGGCCTTTTGTAAATCATCCCGCTGGTTAGTCAGAAATTCATAACGTTGGCTCACCGACTGCAATTCTTCAATAGCATCCACGTTCACGTTGCCCAGTTCCCTGATTCGGCTGCGCAGCGAAGCGATTTGCTTATTGATTTCAGCATCGCTGCCCAATTCCTCCTGCTGCATGGTCTCTGCCTCAGAATAGGTCATTTCATAATCATCCCACAGGCGGGAAATCGCCGCCTCTGACTCAGTTTCCAGCTTTTCACGCTGGGTCTGCAAACGGTCATACTCCGTTTTCAGGTCATAAACTGTTTCACGGGTGGCTTTGGCATCACCCTGCAGATTCCTGAGCTGCTGCTCACTTTCCTGACGTGCCTGGGTAATGGCCTCTATTTTTTCTTTAATCTCTTTTATTGCACGGGTATAGCATTGATTCTTAGCTTCTTTATCTGCAATTTCACCACGATGCGATTCATTTGAAGTTAAAATTTCCTGCATTTCTGTGCCACGCAGGGTAATGTGCGTTTCCGCCTGACTGAGCTCCTGACGAATGGTTTCCATTCGTTCACGGCACTGAACTATCTCCTGCTCCTTGGCACTTTCTTGAAAGCTCTTTTCTAAAATCTGGTCGCTGATGCGCTGCTTTTTCACAGAAAACTGCTCAAAGGTTTCCTCTAAAGCATTCACCTCAGCACGCTTATTTTGAATTTCTGCCTCAGCCGCCGCCAGTTCAGCCGCCGCTGCCTGACGCTGAGAAACAAACGTCTCCGATTCACAGGCTGCAGCTTCAATATCACGCTGTAACTCCGCTATAGCAGACGCCAGCGATTCTAAAAGCACACTGTGATGTTCCCTGTCACGGGCAAGCAACAAGAGAACCTCCTTGTTTTCACGGTATACATTAGAAACCTTGTCCTGCTCCTGGGCCAAATCCAGAAACTGTGTTTCCAGTTCCTTGCGTTCCTGCGTCAGCTGCTTTGCCTGCTTCTCCAACTGCAGAAGAGCACTTTCTAAATCCTTCATTTCATGCTCACGGTCTAAAAGCTGGCTGCCTTTTTGTTGAGAGCCGCCGGCCATAGAGCCGCCCGGGTAAAAAATTTCGCCCTCTAAGGTAACAATTCGCAGGGTTTGCTTATATTTTCTTGAAATGGCAATTGCCTGGTCCACATGCTCCACCACGGCCGTTTTGCCAAGGAGATTTCTCACAACACCCTCATATCGACTGTCATAATCAGTCAACTCAGAGGCAATGCCGACAAAACCCGGCTCCTGCCTTAGCTTGCTGATATCCATAAGGGAGCCGGACACGGCAGAAATGGGCATGAAGGTAGCACGGCCGGCCTTTAACTGTTTCAAACAGTGAATCGCCGCCTTCGCATCCTCTTCTGTATCCACCACAATGTTTTGCAGGGCACCGCCGATAGCCGCACTAATAGCCGTTGCATAAGGCTTATCTACAGAAATCAGCTTGGAAACGGGTCCATGAATTCCAACACGGGTTAACATGCCGTTTTCATGCTGCTTCATTATTTCCTTAACACTTTTATAATAACCCTCAAAATTCTGCTCCATCTCAGAAAGAAGATGCAGCCGTGTTTTTTTCTGGTTCATTTGCTGCTGCAATTGATTAAAGAAATCGTTCTTCTCCTCTAGCTTTGCATGCAGCGCCTGCTCACGGTTTTTAAGCCCAGAAAGCTGCTGCTCTAGGTTCTGCAGAAATTCATGTTTACGTTCGTGTTCAGAAACCAGTGCACCTCCCTTTTGCTGTTGTTCCTTTAATTCCTTTTCACGTTCTGATAAAGCACGTTTCAACTCCCGCTGCTTATCCTCCACGCTCTGTTCCAAAAGAGATAGATTAGAAAGCTTAATTTTGCTTTCTGAGGCACGTTCAAAGGCTGCAGAGATTTCCTGTTTTAAAGACTCAATCTGGCCATTCTGGCTATCTGAACCTTCATCAAATTCTGAAAGCTGCTCTGTCAGTTTTACTTTTTCTTGGCAAATGGCAGAAAGAGCCGTTTGGCATTCTTCCAGGTTGACTTGTTCTCTTCGCAAATTCTCTTCCAACGCCAGTTTACCTGCTGATAAATCAGCTGTTTCCTTTTCGATACGCTCCAAAAGCCGCAGATTTCCCTCAATGGTGTTTTTCAAAACCTCAATTTCACGTTCGCTTATGATAACACTTTCTTCTGTTGTCTTTAATGCCGCTTCCTGCTCTCCCATAGCAGCTGCCAGTTCCTCAAACCGGTTATAGCATTGTTCCTGAGCGCCCTCAGCCTGAGACAGCTCAGCCTGAACACGGGCCAAATGCTCTGCTGCCGCCCCTAGTTTTTCATCCAGAAGAACAGCCTGTGTGCGGCTACGTCCCACCACTCGCAATGCTGCATTCACGTCATAAATCTTCAGCTTGTCCCGAAGATTTAAATATTTCTTTGCTTTCTCTGCCTGTTGCTCCAAAGGACCAAGCTGCACCTGCAGTTCTCCAATGATGTCAGCCACACGATCCAGATTCTCATCGGTGTGCTTCAGGCGACGCTCCGCCTCTTCTTTGCGGTAACGATATTTAGAGATGCCGGCAGCCTCCTCAAAAATTTCCCGACGGTCCTCCGATTTAGTGGACAGAATTTCATCAATTTTGCCCTGACCAACCATAGAATAACCGTCACGTCCCAAACCGGTATCCATGAAAATTTCATGAATATCCTTCAGGCGGCAGGGACCGTCATTAATGAAGTATTGGCTCTCACCCGATGCAAACACCTTTCGGGTTATGGCAATCTCTTCAAAATCAACATGAAAGTGATGGTCATGGTTATCCAAAAGCAGAGTCACCTCAGCAAACCCAAGCCTTTTTCTGGTTTGAGTGCCGTTGAAGATAACATCCTCCATTTTGCTGCCCCGCAGCGTTTTTGCGCTTTGTTCGCCCAAAACCCAACGCACAGCATCAGAGATATTGCTTTTTCCGCTTCCGTTAGGTCCCACAATGGCTGTGATGCCATCACTGAAGGTGAGCTCAATGGGATCGGCAAAGGATTTAAAACCCTGCATTTTCAGACCCTTTAAGTGCATGTTGTTACCAAAACCTTTCTGTGTCAGAAGTCATGTTCTGCACACTAATTCTTTTGTGGCAGAACGAGAATCGCATCTCCTGCCACAGAAGCATCCTGCTCAATTTTTATATCCTGTAAATGAAATTCCTGAATAAAGCGATTAATATTCTGCTTTTTCTGCCCGGTTAAAATCGACACAAATCGGGGATTCACCCTAAGTGTTATTTTTAAGCCCCTAAGACCCTCCAACTTTTTTGCCACGTTTTCATAGCAAATGCGGCTCAAAACCAACTCTCCAAAAGCCGGATGATATGGCCCTGCCAGAATCGCCTCCGGCTCCATATCCAAAAGTCCCATGCGAATAACATCAATGTGCGCCTCTGTAAAACTGCGATACAGCTTAGCACAACGGCAGACAGCCTCCTCTACAGTCAGCGGTTCATATCCCCCGGCTTCATACAAAGTAGCCAAGGCTGTGTTCTGCAAAACTAAAGTGGGATAAATTCGCACACATTGGGGTTTGAGGGAAATAAAAGCCTTTGCTGTTTCCATCGTTTTTTCTGCTGTATCTCCGGGCAGACCGGTCATCATTTGAAGGCCCAGGCTCAGTCCTGCGGCTCGTATTTTTTCAGCAGCCAAAACTGTTTGAGCGGCACTGTGCCCCCGTTTGCTTAAGGAAAGCACCTCGTCATTCATAGATTGAGCACCCAATTCCACGCATGTTACACCAAAACGAAGTAATCTTTCCAAAACAGCATCATTCACGTAATCCGGTCGGGTAGAAAGGCGAATGCCCTCTGCCTGTCCGGCTGCCACCGCCCTTTGAGCCAATCCTAAAAGGGCCTCTTGCACAGGAGCCGGTATGCCGGTAAAACTGCCGCCAAAAAAACCAATTTCAACTCTCTCCCCCGGCTTGCGGTTTTTTATTCCCCGGGCAATAATTTTCTCAGCTTTTTCTGTTGTCATGTCCTCTCGAAGACCTGTAATGGCCTTTTGGTTACAAAACAAACAATCCTGCGGACAACCCCAGTGAGGCACAAAAACAGGAATGGTTTTGTGCTTACCGGCCATGGGAATCACCCAGCTTAGAAAGAGCATCCTGCGCTGCCATTTGCTCGGCATTTTTTTTACTTTTTCCCTCGCCGGCACCTAACACTTTCCCGTCAACAGACACGTGTACCAAAAAGGTTTTGAGATGGTCGGGGCCGGATTCGCCCACGACCTTGTAATGAATTTCTGCATGGCCTTTTTGTTGAACCTGCTCCTGCAACGCTGTTTTATAGTCTTTGAAGGTTTTTCCTTTAACTGCCAAAAGAATGGTGTCATACAACTGCCCCAATAGCCATTCACTGGCAACAGAAAAGCCACCATCTAAATAAATAGCCGCAATCAACGCCTCATAGGCATCTGCCAAAATAGACACTCTGGTTCTGCCGCCAGTCAATTCTTCACCCTTACCCAGAATGAGAAATTTCCCCATCTCAATGCCTGTGGCGCATGACCAAAGAGAACGCTCACAAACAATGGTGGCACGTGCCTTTGTCAGGTCACCCTCTGGCAACTTCTTATAGTTCTCAAATAAATAATTGCTGACAATCAGGCTCAACACCGAGTCGCCCAAAAACTCTAAGCGCTCGTTATACTGAATTTTTTTATTCCTGTTTTCATTGGCAAAGGAACTATGGGTCAATGCTGTTTTTAAAAGCATTCTGTCATTAAATTTATACCCGATAATTTCCTCAAATTCTTTTAGCTGATTCATGTTCATTCCCTCTTTAATCAATCCGTCATGAAAATTCGGAATGCTTCCGGATTTTCATGGCAAATCGAGTCTTTTTTATGCCATGTTTTGTTGAAAGGGGCTGTCGCAAAAAGCGGCAGCCCCTTATGTTTGGGGTTAACACATAATTTATAAGTTAGCCTTAATGTATTCAACAGCATCTCCAACAGTTTTGATGTTTTCTGCTTCACCGTCAGAAATCTCTAAATCAAACTCCTCCTCTAACGCCATAACCAATTCCACCACATCCAAAGAATCTGCACCCAGATCGTCCACAAAAGATGTGTCCTTTGTAATGGAAGCCTCATCTACGCCTAACTGTTCAACAATGATTTGTTTTACTGTTTCAAATTCCATTTCTTCACCTCCAAATACATGCTGGTCTGAACAGGTCAGAGCCGCCAATATCCTTTTAAAACTGCTTTTGCAAAGCAAAATGCAGAATAAAACAAATGTTATGCCTCATCTTCCGCTATATCTGCCGTATCTAAAGCCAGTGCTGCCTTAATTTTTTCGTTCACGCCGGCAGCCAGATACGTGCTGGCAGCACAAACAGCATTGCAAATTGCCACTGCATTAGAACTGCCATGAGCCTTGAACACAACGCCATCAATGCCCAAAAGCGGCACACCGCCATATTCCGTGTAATCCATTTTACCCTTCACTGCTTTAAGGCCAGGCTTTAAAACAGCCGCAGCAAGCTTGGTGAGAAGGTTTTTATAAAAAACACCCTTTAGCATGGTAAACAAGGCCGATGCTGTTCCCTCAATGAGCTTAATCACAACATTGCCGGTAAATCCGTCACACACAATGACATCTGCCGCACCATAAGGCACATCTCTGGGTTCAATGTTTCCTATAAAATTCAAACCCTTTTCTTCTTTCAAAAGAGCATGTGTCTCCTGGGTCAGGGCGTTACCCTTTTTCTCCTCAGCACCAATGTTCAACAATGCCACACGGGGATTTTTAATATGCAACACATGTTCAGCATAAATGGCACCCATATGTGCAAACTGCACCAAATGAAGGGGACGGCAGTCGGCATTGGCTCCCGCATCTAAAATCACACCTGGCTCCTTCACCGTTGGCATTGGTGTTGTCAACGCAGGACGTTTAACGCCCTTCATGCGGCCGATGAACCGAAAGGCACCGGCAAGGTAAGCACCGGTATTCCCGGCAGACACCACCGCATCTGCCTCACCGTTTTTCACCATGGAAAGTGCCACAACCAAAGAAGAATCTTTCTTTTTTCTAATTGCTTCCACAGGCGGCTCACCGGCATCAATCACCTCGCCGGCATGACGAATTCTAATGCGACCCTCAGGAACTTTCTCCTGCGCTAAAAGCGCAGCAAGCCTTTCCTCGTCGCCAACTAAAATAATTTCATCCTTTAATGATGCAGCCGCCATGACACAACCCTTAACAATTGCCTCGGGTGCATGGTCACCGCCAAATGCATCTACTGCAATTCTCAAAATCGCCACCTGCCTATTTCCATCTAATAAAAAAAGTATATTATAAAACACAGAAAAATTCAAGATGTTTTATGAAAAAAGTTGTAAATATTTTGTGAAACAACCTTGGAAATTCCCGGAATGGCTTGTATTTCCTCCACGCTTGCCTCACGAATGGCCGTCATCGTCTTAAAATGTCGAAGGAGCTTTTTTCGTGTTGCACTGCCCACACCCTCAATTTCCTCTAGAACAGAGCCGGTAACATGGCCTTTGCGCAGCTTTTTGTGATATGAAATCGCAAACCTGTGTACCTCCTCCTGAATACCGGCAATCAGCCGGAAGCTTTCAGAGGTTTTTAAAAAGCTGATTTCCTCACCGCTGTCAGTAATTAAACCACGGGTTCTGTGGCGTTCATCCTTCACCATGCCAAATAGGGGAATGTCTAAATCCACCATTTCCAAGAGCTGGCAAGCAGCACGCACCTGACCCTTGCCGCCATCTAATAGAATCACATCGGGCAACGGCAAAAATTTGGGGTTTTCCAATTCTCCTGCCTCCACGGCCTCCTGCTCTTCTTTTCCACGACGGAAACGACGGAATAACACCTCTGTCATGCTCTGACAATCGTCACCGCCCTGAGCCGTTTCGATTTTGAAGTGACGGTAGCAGCTCCGGGCAGATTTTCCATCGTTGAACACAACCATAGAACCCACAGGGTCGCTACCACCGGTGTGAGAAATATCATAGGCCTCAATCCGCTTGGGAATCTGGTCAAGTGCCAGTTTTTCCTTCAGCTCCAAAAGACTTTTCGGCACATTTTTGCCACTATCACGCAACAAATGGTCCACCGCATTTTGTCTGGCATTTTTACAAGCCATTTCCGTCAGCTTTTTCTTTTCACCGCGCACAGGGCACCTCACCACTGTTTTTTTACCGGCCTTTTGTGTTAGCCAATGGGAAATCAGCAAAGCATCCTCGCTTTCATAACAGGTATAGACTGCGGGGGGAATATCACTTCTTTCAGCATAAAACTGCTTTAAAAACTCGCCGCACAAAACCTGGTCCGGTGTGTCGCCAGTTTTGTCCAGCACTGTGCTGTGCCGCCCAATCAAGCGACCATGACGCACAAAAAACACTTCGCCATAGGTTTTGTTTCCCTGCCTGTAAAAACCAATAATATCCTCATCGGTCTGCCGGTCGGAAATCACCTTTTGCCGTTCCTCTATCTTATGAATGGCATTGATCTTATCCCGCAATAGGGCTGCACGCTCAAATTCCAGATTGTCAGAAGCTGCTTGCATATCAGCCTCCAGCTGAGATAAAATTCCGGCATGATTTCCCTCTAAAAAGCTGCACGCACGTGCAATCAGGCGCCGGTATTCCTCCCGTGAGAGGGGTTTGATGCAAGGAGCCACACACTGCTCAATGTGGGCATTTAAGCATTCCCGTTTTTTGCCCATATCGCCGGGCATTTTTAAGTTACAAGTGGGCAGCTTACACAGCTTGGATATCATATCAATCGCCTCTCGAACCGCATAGCTGCTGGTATAAGGACCGTAATACTTATTCCCGTCCTTGTCCATTTTCCGGGAAAGCGATATTCTTGGAAAATCATCACGAATGGTGACCTTAATGTAGGGATAATGCTTATCATCTTTCAGAAGAATGTTATAGTAGGGCTTGTATTTTTTAATCAAGTTGCACTCTAAAATCAAGGCCTCTATTTCACTGTCAGTGATAATATATTCAAAGCTCTCAATGTTGGAAACCATGGCACGAACCTTAGGCGCATGGTTTTCCACTGCTGTAAAATACTGCTTAATACGGTTTTTCAAAATTTTCGCCTTGCCTACATAAATGACCTTATCATTTTTGTCCTTCATGATGTAAACGCCGGGCTCCTCCGGCAGATTCAGCAAATGTTCCTTATCCAAAGAAGCACCTCCCCATACTAAAAAAAGGCGCGCCACACAGCACGCCTTGTTGTTTTTCTATTCTTCAATTTCAATTTCGCCGCCGATTAAACGAGCCAGTGCATCTAGCGCCTCTTCCTCATCAGAACCATCGGCAATAATGGTAATCTGTGTTCCCTTCGTTATGCCCAAAGAAAGAACACCCAGAAGGCTTTTGGCATTCACACGCCGGTCATTTTTCTCAACCCAAATGCCGGCCTTGAATTCGTTAGACTTCTGTATAAAAAACGTAGCCGGTCGGGCATGCAGACCAACCTGATTACATACAACTACCTCTTTTGACAACATGAATACCGCTCCTTCTCTGAATAACTCCCGGAAACAAAATTGAAGCTCTATATAATAGAATACTAAATTTTCCGCTTTCTGTCAATATAAATTTAATAATTTTAATTGGTTAAAATTTCAAACGTTCCTCCAAGTAGTCAGCCACTTCTTCAATTTTAACCGTCACCTGTTCCATAGAATCACGTTCACGAATGGTGACCGTGCCGTTTTCCGGACTATCAAAATCATAGGTGATGCAGAAAGGTGTTCCGATTTCATCCTGCCGGCGATACCGCTTGCCGATGCTGCCGGATTCATCATATTCACACATAAAACGGCTTGCTAAGTCCTGATACAGTGCCATAGCACCCTCAGACAATTTCTTGGAAAGGGGCAAAACAGCCGCCTTAATGGGAGCCAGTGCAGGATGGAACCGCATTACAACACGAGTATCATTCTCGCCCACGGTTTCCTCATCATATGCATCAGTTAAAAAGGCAAGAGTCATGCGGTCAGCACCCAGAGATGGCTCAATGCAGTACGGAATATATTTTTCTCCGGTTATGGGGTCAGTATACTCAAAATTTTCTCCGGAATGGGTTGCATGCTGTTTTAAGTCAAAATCTGTCCGGTCTGCCACGCCCCAAAGCTCACCCCAGCCGAAGGGGAACATAAATTCAATATCTGTGGTGGCGTTGCTGTAATGGGAGAGTTCCTCAGGAGAATGGTCACGGAACTTCAGGCTGTCTCTGCGAATGCCCAGAGATAACAACCAGTTGATGCAAAATTCTTTCCAATATTCAAACCATTTTAAGTCTTCGCCGGGTGCACAGAAAAACTCCAGCTCCATCTGCTCAAATTCACGGATACGGAAAATGAAGTTGCCCGGTGTAATCTCATTTCTAAAGGATTTACCCACCTGACCGATACCAAAAGGAACCTTTTTTCTGGTGGTTCTCTGTACATTTTTAAAGTTTACGAAAATACCCTGAGCTGTCTCAGGACGCAGATAAAGCTCAGATGCACTGTCCTCAGTTACACCTTGAAAGGTTTTAAACATCAGGTTAAATTTACGGATGTCGGTAAAATTATGCTTACCGCATTTGGGGCAGACAATTTCATGTTCTTTGATGAAATCCATCATCTTCTCATTGCTCCAGCCATCAACAACAGCCGGCTCGCCCTGCTCTTTTAAATAATCCTCAATCAGGTTATCGGCACGGTAACGTCCCTTACACTCACGGCAATCCATCAACGGGTCAGAAAAACCGCCCACATGACCGGAGGCAACCCAGGTCTGAGAATTCATTAAGATTGCTGCATCAAGACCCACGTTATAGGGAGATTCCTGTATAAACTTTTTCCACCAGGCACGCTTAACGTTGTTCTTCAGTTCCACGCCCAGCGGGCCGTAATCCCAGGCATTTGCCAGGCCGCCATAAATTTCAGAGCCGGGGTACACAAAGCCTCTGCCCTTACAAAGTGCTACAATTTTATCCATGGTTTTTTCTGTGTTATTCATACTGAACCTCCGCACAGCACCAAAAGATGCTTTTCATTATGTTTTACATAAAAATAATCATATTATATAATATCTTTTTTTCTAGGATTTGTCAAGCATTTCACGGAAAAAACAGCAAAAACATACAAAAGAACTGCAGCAAAACAACCTGTTTGCTGCAGTTCTTTTTATAATAAGCAATCCTGTAAGCCGAGTTTTGTATTCGATGATCATCTATCTAGACCGACTATTACTAGCCGGTTCAAGCCACCGCCAGGTATAGGCATGCCGGGCCGGCTCAGCCTATACGAGCCAATACGGTGTTGCTTCGGATGGGGTTTACAGAGCCGCAACGTCTCCGCTGCGCTGGTGAGCTCTTACCTCACCTTTCCACCATCGCCGGAAAAACCGGCAGTCTATTTCTGTTGCACTTTCCTTAGAGTCGCCTCCACCGGGAGTTACCCGGCACCCTGCCCTGTGAAGCTCGGACTTTCCTCATTGACGCATTTGCGCCCCCGCGACCATCTGGATTACTTACGAAATTAGTATATCACAGGCTTTTTCTCCTGTCAAGATTGGATGAGCTGGTTTGTTTTCAAAATGCCGATAACGGTTTTGGCATCTTCCAGCTGGTTATTCATAATCATTTCCATCACCTGAGAAAGGGGAAGTTTCTCCACTTCTAAAAACTCATCAGGGTCAAGATTCATATCGCCGGCTGACAATCCACGAGCCAGATAAATGTGAATCCATTCCCGGCAAAATCCCGGCGACACCATAAAAGCACCCAGATAGTCAAACCGCTCTGCTGTAAGTCCTGTTTCCTCTTTCAGTTCCCGAACGCAGCAATCAAAAGGGTCCTCACCTGCATGGTCCAGCTTGCCTGCCGGAATTTCTAAAATAATTTTATCAAAAGGACGGCGATATTGCCGCACCAGATACACGTTTTGTTCATTGTCAAGTGCCACCACTGCCACACCGCCGGGATGTTCCACAATTTCTCGGGTTCCTTCTCCACCGTTTGGCAGCCGCACTGTATCCACCCGCACTTTAATGATATTGCCCTCAAAAACCGATTTTGTGCCGATTGTTTCTTCACGTAGCTTCATGTCCCTCTTCCTCCTTCTTTTTCAATATCTCTGCCGCCAAAAGCCGTTCCTGCTCTGTCAATTCTGCCTGCGGCAATAAATCAGGCCGCTTTTCACAGGTTCTTATAACAGACTGCTCTCTGCGCCATTTGGCAATGTTTTCATGATGACCGGACAAAAGCACCTCCGGCACCTCTCTTCCTAAGAACACCGGCGGACGGGTGTACTGGGGATATTCCAAGAGCCCGTTATATAGAGATTCTTCGCTGAACGCTTCCTCAGAGGGCAAAACACCGGGAATCATCCGCCCCACAGCATCAATCACAGTCAGCGCCGGAATTTCACCGCCTGTTAGCACATAATCACCGATTGAAAGCTCTTCATCTACAATCTCTTCCAAAACACGTTCGTCAACACCCTCATAATGACCGCAAAGAAAGACAAGATGTTGCTCCTGTGCAAGTTCTTTGGCAATTTCCTGTGTCAACACCCGGCCCTGAGGTGACATATAAATAACTCTCGGTGGAACCGTGGCCGTTTTAATCACCGATTGGTAGGCTCTGTAAATAGGGTCCGGTTGCATCACCATCCCCATGCCGCCGCCATAAGGTGCATCGTCCACCCGGTTATGCTTGTTGCCGGCAAAATCACGGATATCCGTGCATCGGATATCTAAAATGCCGGCAGAAACAGCCCTGCCAATGATGCTTTCCTGAAGAACCGCCTCCATCATTTGAGGGAACAATGTCAAACAATCAATTCGCATAGTACTCACCCTTTTATGTACATTAGTCTTCTAAAAGTCCCTCAGGAATGACAACCTGAATATAGCCCTCTTGAAGGTTGATTTCCTGCACCACCTGTTTAATAGCAGGCAAATAAACCGGCTTGCCCGCCTCTCGTTTCACCTCATACACATCATTAGCACCGGTAGAAAAAACATCGGCCACTGTGCCGAACACACCTTCTTCTGTCAAAACAGAAAGACCGATTAAATCAGCAATATAATACCGTCCCTCCGGCAGATTTTCCTCTCGCTCAACATAAAAAACTCTACCCCGAAAGGTTTCAGCTGTTTCCAGGTCGTCAACACCCTCTGCCTTAATGATGGCACAGTTTTTATGAAACCGCAGTGCGGTTACATGCAGAGGCACAATCTGTCCTTTTTCCTTATAATAAAACGTGTCAATATCTGACAGAGCCTCTAAACTATCTGTCCATGGATTCAGCTTGATTTCACCCCGCACACCGTGGGTATTCACAATTTTTCCGATTTCAATCAAATTCATTTTCAGTCCTCCTGCTCCGGCCAAAATCTCTTTTATGTAAAAGGTGGTTATGCTACACAAAAAGGGCGGAAACACCGCCCTTTTTCATTATGATACTGATTCATTCAGCATGCTTTGTTTTTGTTGTTTTTCCCTGTAAATCAATTCAGGCTTTGCTTTTTCTGTAACACACGCCTCGGTAATCACACACTTTGCCACATTTTTTTCAGACGGCAAAGAATACATAATATCAAGCAGCGACTCTTCCATAATAGAACGCAAGCCTCTGGCGCCGGTTTTTCGTTCCAATGCCTTTTTGGCAATGGCACTCACAGCCGCATCTTCAACCTCGAGCTTCACACCGTCCAGTTCAAAGAGCTTTTGATATTGCTTTAGCAACGCATTTTTAGGCTCCCGAATGATGTTGATTAAGGCATCCTCATCCAGCATATCCAGGGTGGTAATCACAGGCAAGCGGCCAATCAATTCTGGAATCAAACCGAATTTCAGCAAATCCTGCGGCTCAAGTTTTGATAACATTTTGCCGATATCAACACTGTTTTTAGACAACACCTCACCGCCAAAACCAAGGGCTTTGGTGCCGGTGCGACGCTCAATAATTTTTTCAATGCCCTCAAAGGCACCGCCGCAGATAAACAAAATGTTCGTTGTGTCAATCTGCAAAAATTCCTGATGGGGATGTTTTCTGCCGCCGGTGGGCGGAACTGATGCAACTGTTCCCTCTAAAATCTTCAAAAGAGCCTGTTGAACACCTTCACCGCTGACATCACGGGTGATGGAGGTGTTTTCTGACTTACGGGTAATTTTGTCAATCTCATCAATATAAATGATGCCCCGCTGTGCTTCTTCTATTGATCCATCTGCCGCTTGAATCAGCTTCAGCAAAATGTTTTCAACATCTTCACCCACATAGCCTGCCTCTGTTAAGGTTGTGGCATCGGCAATGGCAAAGGGCACATTTAAAATTTTAGCCAGGGTTTGTGCCAACAGCGTTTTTCCGGAGCCTGTGGGACCCAGCAGAAGAATGTTAGACTTCTGAATATCCACTTCGCCGGTCTGCTGCTTGCTTTCAATTCGCTTATAATGGTTATACACTGCAACAGCCAGTGCTTTTTTTGCATTTTCCTGACCAATAACATACTGGTCAAGCCGTTCTTTAATTTCTCTGGGCTTAGGTAGCCCTGACAAATTAACATCCATATCTGTAAAATCAAAATTGTTTCCCATGTAGCGGTTGCACATGGCAATACATTCATTACAGATACACACATTTGGCCCTTTAAATAGCTTCAGAACCTGACTTTCATATAAGCCGCAAAAATTGCAGCGTGGCTCGGTCTTACTGCCTTTACCTGCCAAAATACGCACCTCTCTTTATTGATTCACTATCTGGATACAATAACCTTGTCAATAAGGCCGTATTCCATAGCCTCCTGAGCAGTCATGAAGTTATCACGTTCGGTGTCTCTTTCAATCACTTCCAGAGGTTTGCCCGTCCGCTCGCTCAAAATCTTATTTAAGGTTTCCTTGATTTTAATAATACGATCGGCGTGGATTTTAATATCCGTTGCCTGGCCTTGCATGCCGCCTAAAGGCTGATGAATCATAATTTCACTGTTGGGCAATGCAAAACGCTTACCCGGTGTTCCTGCCGCCAGCAGAAAAGCACCCATGCTGGCAGCCATACCAACACAAATGGTGGACACATCGCACTTTATGTATTGCATTGTGTCATAAATTGCCATGCCGCTTGTGATAGAGCCGCCGGGGCTGTTAATGTAGAACTGAATGTCCTTATCCGGGTCTTCGCCCTCTAGGAACAACAACTGTGCTACAACCAGACTTGCTGTTACATCGTTCACTTCCTCAGAAAGGAAAATGATACGGTCTTTTAACAGTCTGGAGAAAATGTCATATGAACGTTCACCACGATTGGTTTGCTCAACGACAACAGGTACTAAACTCATTCTTATTCCTCCGCATTCTTCTGCTCGGTTTTCTTAGCTGCTGTTTTCTTTGTTGTTGTTTTTGCAGGTGCTTTTGCGGCTGTTTTGCTCTCTGTTGCTTTAGCAGCGGTCTTAGTAGACTTTGCAGCGGTAGATTTAGCTGTTGACTTAGCTGCTGTAGACTTTGCTGCCTTTGCTTTGGTCCATTTTGCGCTGTCTACCAGCATAGCCACAGCCATTTCCATCTTCATGTCTTCCTTTAAGTTTTCAGAATCCTGTTCACGGAGCGTTTCCTTCAGCTTATCAGCATCCATATTGAAGTTTTCAGCCATTTCACGGATTTTTTCATCCAGCATTGCATCTGTTACTTCAAAGGCTTCTTTCTTAACAATGGCCTCTAAAATCAGATTTGCCTTAACCTGCTTTTCAGCATTGGGGCGCATCATAACTTTAAACTGCTCTATGTCAGTGCCCATGAAGGAAAGATACTGCTCAAAGGTCAGACCCTGCTGTGCCATACGCATATTGTTTTCACGAATCATGCTCTCAACCCGATTGTCAATCATGCAGTCGGGCACATCAATTTCCGTATCAGCAACCAGCTTGTCAATCACCGCATTTTCACGTTCCTGCTTGGTTGTCTTTTCAGCATCCTGAACTAGTTTTTCCCGAATATCGGCTTTTAATGCATCTAGTGTATCAAATTCACTGATATCTTTTGCAAATTCATCATCCAGCTCAGGGAGTTCTTTATATTGTATGCTGTTTACCTTCACTTTGAACACTGCCGGCTTGCCCTTTAAATCTTCAGCATGATATTCTTCAGGGAAAGTAACGTTTACATCAAATTCTTCACCAATGTTTTTACCCACAATCTGTTCTTCAAAGCCGGGGATAAACTGACCGCTACCGATTGTCAGGTCATGGTTTTCGCCCTTGCCGCCGGGGAAAGCAACACCATCTGTAAAGCCTTCGAAGTTGATATTGGCAATATCGCCTTCTTTCACAGCACGGTCATCTACCGTAACCAATCTGGCGTTACGCTCCTGCTTCTGGGTTACTTCACGGTCAACATCTTCATCTGTTACAGTATGTACGATTTCTTCAAGCTCAATGCCCTTATAATCACCTAAGGTTACCTCAGGTTTAACAGTTACGCTGATTGCCATAACTAAATCCTTGCCGGTGCCGATTTCCTTAACGTCCAGCTTAGGAACATCAACAGGCTCTAAAGCAAGCTCTTTGATTGCCGCTTCATATTCGGCGGGAAAAAGAAAATCAATTGCATCATCATAAAAAATTGCTTCGCCATAGGTTCTTTCAATCAGCTTTCTGGGTGCCTTACCCTTTCTGAAACCCGGCAGAGCGATGTGTTTCACATTCTTTTTAAACGCCCGGTCCATCGCTTCGGAAAAGACATCAGCCTTAACCGTCATGGTGAAGTCAACCGTATTTTTTTCTTTTTTGTCTAATACACTACTCATTTCTTTCGTCCTCCTACAATTTCCTCAATTTGGTTCTTTTTGAACCGAGGGCGGCTTAACATTTAGCCATGTTTTCCTATTATACCACAAAATGTATCAGTTTTTCAATAGGAAAAGCAGATAATTTATAAAAAAACTGAACAGAATCTTTATTCATGTTGACTACCACCTTCCGTCTTCACCAAAATTATATGAAAAAACAATTTCTAAAGCTGAACTTCCAGAAAGATCTTTAGGGGTTACCTGCCAACCACCGTCACTGTCTAAATCAAGCCCTGCCACCTTGTAAGCCTGCCAAACAAGATGAGAACAGTGGGTGGAATCTATCTGTGCCATGTGAGATTTATCCTTTTGCAACACGCCGGTGAGCAAATTATAGGGAATGTTCACAAGATTTTCCTTCGTGAAATCAACAGCCTTGCTAATGGTTTCTGCATCTGCTTTGGGGCGCAAAATCAAAAGCGTGGCATAGGAACTCCAGGCATCTGTTGAAGTGATCGCCGAGGGTGCACCAAGCATCAGCGCCTCTGCAACTTTTCCCTCCTGTGCATCTATCAGCAAACCTGTATGTCCATGGCGGTATAATAATGTTTTGGTGGAACCGGTGATAAAAATATCCCCTGTTTCAAGAGGCGGGAATAACAAATCCCGAAAGCGGTCATCTTCATTGGTCAATAGCTCTGCTGTTGTTGTGGGGAAAAACAAAAAGGTTTGGTCATAGGTGACAGGTGTCAGCTTTTGCTCCTGAAATTGCTGCAAATCTTCTAAAAATTTTTTAGAGGTAGCTTTTAGGCTGTCCACTGCCGGTTTCCCCAGACCGGTCTGCCGAAAAATGAGGGCATAATCCTCCTCTGTCAACATCTCTTTTGCTGCAACCTGTGACAAATCCACAAAGGAGATCTTGTCCGGTGTCACAGCCGTCATAAAATCAACCATTGTCCAAACAATCAGCACGAAAACCAGAGCACAAATTGTAAAAATAATTTTCTTCCGCATAAAAGCTCCCCTACCTCTAAAAGGTCTGTCTCTTTTAATTTATTATTGTACTAAAACGCTATGAAAAAAACAAGCAAAAAGAATAAATTTTATAAAATTTTCAAATAATATAAACATAAGATGCTCGCAAAATCATTGAAAGCATCTAGCTGAAAAAGGAGGAAAACCAAAATGAAAATGAAATTTCTTCGCTGTGCCATGGTGTGCATGATTTGTGCCATGCTGTGCGCCGGCGCTGTGTTCCAATATATGACTGCAAACCAACGAAGCCTTTCAGATGCCGTCTTAGTTATGGCATGTTTAGATTAAGGAGTTTTTAAATGACCAACAAAATGACCAAACAGGAATACAAACAGTATATTGATAAAAAAACGCCCAACTCTACCCTGGCAAAAGACCTGATTTTGGCCTTTTTAATCGGCGGCGGAATATGCATCATTGGCCAGCTAATTTCAGACGGTTTTCGTTCCCTAGGCTTAGAAAAGGAAGCCGCCTCTTCATGGACCTCTGTTTCTATGGTATTTTTGGGCGCTTTTTTAACAGGTATCGGTATCTACGATAGAATTGCAAAATATGCCGGTGCCGGAACCATTGTTCCCATCACCGGCTTTGCAAACTCAATTGTTTCTCCGGCAATGGAATTTAAAAGCGAGGGATTGGTGCTGGGGCTTTCTGCCAAAATGTTTATCATTGCGGGACCGGTTTTGGTATACGGCATTTTATCTTCTGTGGCCGTTGGACTTATTAATTATATCATGTCGCTGCTTTAGTGCTCATATCAAACAAGCCCTACTGCATACTATAGGTATGAAGAAGCTTGAAAGGAGCTGTGACAATTTGGAGCGTCATTTTTTTCTGACAACAAACGGATGCCAGGGACGTGCCAGTTATTTAGAGCACGAACTGGCTAGCTACCATGACGTGATTCGCCTCTGGGGCTATCCCAGAACCTTAGCCGCCGGATTGATACGGGAATGCTACGCCGCTGCTAAACAGGGGCATATAGACATGGAGATTATCCACAACAGTCTGGACAACTCTCCCGAGGGCATTTTGTTTCCGGCACTGGGCACAGGTCTGGTGAACCAGCCGCTTTATGAGCCACGGTTCGATGTGGCCTCGCTGTTTTCCGGTGATGCCTTGTCCCTCTGCAACAGACAAATGGATAAAGCCACTGAGTGTTTTCAACAGGCAAAGAAAATTCACGATGACTGGGAGAAAGTGTATATCAGAAACACAGATTACAACTCATTAAACCGCCTGACCGATGACACCGTGAGTGCACTTTTAGATGGCAGAAAAACCGATTATCCCGGTGTTATGTATGACCGTTTCTTTGGTGCTGCCACCACCGGCGGTTCCATGGATTATGTGGAAATACTTTCCGAGGGAACCAAACGATATTTTATCAAGGGACGTCCCGGCACAGGTAAATCCACCTTTTTAAAAAAGCTGTCGTTGGCCGCCTGTGATAACGGTTTTCACGTTGAACGTTACCACTGTGCCTTTGACCCTAATAGCCTTGATATGGTGATTATTCGCGAACTGGGGCTGTGCCTTTTTGACTCCACTGCACCACATGAATATTTCCCCTCTAGAGAGGGAGATGAAATAATTGATTTTTATGCCATTGCCGTTCGCCCCGATACAGATGAGCAGCATGAAAAAGAGCTGTCGGAGTTGAGTCTTCGCTATAAAGAGGCTGTGGGTATGGCTATCAAGCATTTAATTTCTGCCAACGAAGCCTGCCGCCAGGCAGAGGAGGCTTACGAAAAACAGATTGACCACGACAAGCTCATGGGTGTTCGCAAAACTGTTTTAAGCCGTATTTTTCCCTAATCACGAATAAAGGTGCTTACCTTCAAATAAATATCCATCCGCTATGCGGATGGATATTTATTTCGGGTATAACCCTAATATTACTTGCGATGCCACATAGCGTTTTTATGAGCCTACCAGCCCTGCAACTGTTACTTACCATACATAAATGGGTTATGTAAATTGTGTTCTTCTATGTAAAGGGGGTCCAGGGGAAAAGCCCCTGTGTCGTTTTTAGGGGTGCGGGGGGAAATCGAAATCCCCCGCGTTTTTGCTACTTTTGTCT
>JAZSAS010000009.1:0-5453 GCA_045602005.1 Clostridia bacterium | reverse complement strand
CCCTATAATAACCCATTTATGGGTAGCAAGTAGCAGTTGCATGGCTGGCAGGCCAATATAAAACGCTATGTAGCGTCGCCAGTAGTATTAGGGCTATGCCCGAAAATGAAAAACCCCCCGTTATACGGGGGGATATTTATTCGATTCTTTATGCCTCGTTCTTTAACTTTGCTTCGCAAAATTCCAAATCTTCTACAGTATTCACACCATAAATTTCTGTGTTATCACAAACAGTGCAGGTAGAAATTTTAGCACCCTTTTTCAGTAAAATCTTCGGAATATCTGTCAGGTAGTATTCACCCTGAGCATTGTTGTTTTTCAGTTCTTTCAGGTTGTCAAACAAGAGGGAAGAGCGGAATACATAAACACCAATGTTCAGCTCTTTCACAGCCAGCTGCTCAGGGGTGCAATCCTTGGTTTCCACAATGTCAACCAGGCCGCCCTTTTCATCTTTAATGATACGTCCATACGGCAGGGGATCATCCACGACTGCAGTCATAATCGTGCAGTCAGAGCCGGAGGCAGTGTGCTGCTCAATGATTTTCTGGTATGTAGCCTTAGATAGCAGTGGCATGTCGCCGTAAAGCACCAGAACATGGCCGTCATAGCCTTCAAAATGGTCTCTGGCGCAATTAACAGCGTGACCGGTGCCAAGCTGCTCATCCTGGTCAGAAAACAGATAATTTCTGCCGGCAAGCGCCTCACGGACAGCTTCCTTTTTGTATCCCACAACCACAACGGTGTCTTCCGGGGCAATAAAATCAATGTGCTCCAGAACATAGTCAATCAGCGCACGGCCATTTGCCTGGCGAAGCACCTTGGGCATTTGAAATTTTTCTGACTGCAGACGGGTTCCTTTGCCTGCACCTAAAACAATTGCTTTCATAAATCGTTCCTCCTAATGTATTGAATGTTTTATTGTTTGCGTCTGTTAGAAATTAAAACCAATCGCAGCAGTTGCATGGCAGAAACCAAGGCCGATGCCACGTAGGTCATGGCTGCTGCGGAAAGAACTTTTTTAGCAGCTAAAAGCTCTTCGCTATCTAAAGCGTTGTGCTCCCGCAGCGTATTAAGTGCCCGCTGGCTGGCATTAAATTCCACTGGCAGGGTGACAAGCTGGAATAAAACCAGCCCAGAAAACAGGATGATACCAAATGAAACCAGGGGGTTAAAGCTCATTAAAAGACCGATTAAAATAACCGGAACAGCCAACCTGGAGCCAATATTAGCAACCGGCAAAACGGCATTTCGCAGACGAATGGGGGCATATCCCACCGAATGCTGCACAGCATGACCGGCTTCGTGAGCTGCGACACCAATAGAGGCTACCGAGGTGCTGCCATACACCGAGTCTGACAATCGAATTACATTGGCCCTAGGGTCATAGTGGTCTGTCAGATTTCCGGCAACACGCTCCACCATAACGCCCGACAAGCCGTTTTCGTCTAAAATGCGCCGTGCCACTTCAGCGGCGGTTTTCCCTTTGCGGCTGAAAACAGTGGCATATTTTTTAAAGGTGCTTTGCACTTTAAACTGTGCCACCATGGCAATGATAATCGCCGGCAAAACCAACATTAAATAATATGAATCATAAAAATAAAATGGCATTAAAAAACCTTCCTTTTGTGTTATGGTTTCATTATGCAATTCCTAAAATCGCTGTGGCAAAACGGAAATAGATTACCAGCGAAACGGTGTCTAAAATGGTGGTGATGATGGGGCTGGCCATAATCACCGGGTCTAAGTGGATTTTTTCTGCTAAAATGGGCAAAATACCGCCCACTACCTTTGCCAAACAAACAACACAAAACAGGCTGAGTGAGACTGTTAAGGCAATGAAAATGGAAACACGGTCGAAAACCATGATTCTGGCAAAGTTGACAACTGCCAGTAGCAGAGCCGTGACAAAACCCACACGCAGTTCTTTCCACATCACCCTGAAAAGGTCAGAAAATTCAAGCTCATTTAGAGCAAGACTTCGAATAATCATGGTGGAGGATTGGTTTCCGGCATTACCACTGGTGCCCATGAGCATGGGAATGTAAGAGGTTAATGCCACCACCTGACTGAGTGCACCCTCAAAATGCTGAATGATAAAGCCGGTGAAGGTGGCAGAAATCATCAAAACCATCAGCCATGTAATTCGGTTTTTAGCCAGAGTGAACACGCCAATTTTCAAATAAGGGTCCTCAGAGGGGGTCATGGCCGCCATTTTGTGAAAGTCTTCGGTGGCCTCCTGCTCGATAACGTCCACAATGTCGTCAATGGTGATAATGCCCACCAGCCGGTTTTCCGTATCCACAACCGGCATAGATAAAAGGTCATATTTACGGAAGAGATAGGCCGTGGTTTCCTGGTCATCTAAGGTATGAATGGTTTTAATATTGGTGTCCATCAATTCTGTTAAAACAGCATCCGGAGGAGATAAAATCAAAGTCCGGATAGACACAACGCCCTCCAGCTTTCGTTGAGGGCTCAAAACATAACAGGTGTTAATTGTTTCTTTATCAACACCGGTTTTGCGAATGCGCTCCAATGCCTGCTGAACGGTCATTTCCTTTTTCAGGTCCACAAATTCCGTTGTCATAATGCTGCCGGCACTGTCATCAGGATATTGCAACAGCTGATTGATGGTTTTGCGGGTGGTTTCATCAGTGTTTTTCAGAACACGTTTCACCACGTTTGAGGGCATTTCCTCCAGAAAGTCAACAGTATCATCCATATATAGCTCATCCATAATCCGGCCTACTTCCACATCGGTGATGGATTCAATGATATACTGCTGCATGTCGCTTTCCATCTCAGAGAAGACTTCGGCGGCAATTTCTTTGGGCAGCATGCGGAAAATCCGCAATGCCTCGCTGGGGGGCAGTTCTGCTAAAAGAGCCTCAATGTCTACATAGTTTATATCTAGAAGTAAGGTTCTGATTTTGGTATATTGCTTGTTTTCGAGAAAACTCTCCACAGTGTCTAAGAGAGTTTGTTCCATGATTTTTGTTTCTTCCATAGACGTCCTTTCCGGGAACGTCACAAAGGCATTACAGGCGTATGATACGTTCCCTGATACATGTATTTAATTTTCGTCGTTGTCCGGGAACAGTATCCATATACTCGCCTCCTGATTATGGTATATTCAAAATTTACACTATATTATATTGTATCGCAATCCAGCAAAAAATGCAACGGTTTTATGCTTATTTTTTATTTTCCTTTTCAGACATCATTTTTTCAAAGGCCAGCTGCATGGCTGTTTTTTCCTCCGGCTGATTTTTTCCTTGCTGGCGAAGATAGCGCTGCACATCCTGCTTGGAGGCAGAAGTGCCCTCGCTTTGACGGCGCTTTTTATAGGCAGAGAGCCGTTCACGATAGCCGCAGGGGCAAATATAAGTCTGCTTTTCACCCTCGCCGAACAGCTCCATGGGTTTATGGCAATTAGGGCAGCGCACACCAGTTTTTAGGGTCACATTCTGGCGATAGCCACAATCCCTGTCCTGACAAACCAGCATTTTTCCCTTTTTGCCATTCACATCCAGCAGCATTTTTCCGCAAACGGGACAGGGTTTTTTGGTCATGTTATCATGAATATACTTTTTATCCTCCCGTTTCACGGTTTGTACCAGTTCGTCGGTGTAACTGCGGATTTCGCTGATGAATGCTTTTTTGTCTGCCTTGCCTTTGCTAATGGCATCTAATGTTTGTTCCCATTTAGCTGTGAGCAACGGCTCTTTTAAATCGGCAGGCACCAGGTCAATCAGTTGCATGCCCTTTGAGGTTGGCACAATGCTCTTGCCGTTTTTCTCCACATAAAAAGAGGAGAAAAGTTTTTCAATAATGTCAGCCCGGGTGGCCGGGGTGCCCAGTCCGCCGCCAATGTATTCCCGCATTTTTTTGTCTTCAATAAAAGCGGCGGGATTTTCCATGGCAGAAAGGAGTGTGGCCTCGGTGTATCGTGACGGCGGTGTTGTTTTGCCGCTTTTAATCAGCACGTTTTCGCAATGATAAAGTGCGCCCTCAGCAAGTTTTGGCAGAACCTGCTCCTGCTCGTCGCCCTCGTCCTCATCCTCTATGTCGTAAACCTTTTTCCAGCCTTTATCGAGAATCTCCCGTCCTGTGGCAGTGAAATTAAAATTCTCACAGGCGAGTTCAGCCTTAATGGAGCAGTATTCATAGGCATCAAAAAAGCAGGTTAAGAACCTAAGTACCACCAAACGGTAAATCTTCTTTTCGTCATCTGTTAAATCATGATAGTTCACACCCTGCTCCGTGGGAATAATGGCATGGTGGTCGCTGACTTTAGCGTTATTAATGCAGGTTTTGGCAATGGTTCGTTTTTCTTTGATAATGGTTCCCACAACAGGTGAAAAATCTCCAAAGGAAACGGCACGCACTCGTTCAGGCAGGGTGGGAACAATATCATCGGTCAAATAGCGGGAGTCGGTTCTGGGATAGGTCAATGCTTTGTGACGTTCATATAAAGACTGCATCAAAGAAAGGGTTTGTTTAGGGGAAAGGCCGTAGAGCTTGTTGGCATCCCGCTGGAGCTCAGTCAGGTCATAAAGCGCCGGTGGTGGCGTTTTCTTATTGGTTTTTGTGAGTTTTAAAAGCCGGAAATCTTTTCCCTTAATTTTAGAGGCAATGGCCTCAGCCTCCTCACGCCGGGCAATGGCTGTTTGATTGTTTGCATCGCGATAGGTAACGGTGAATGAGCCTAAATCGGCTTTGACGTTGTAATAATCTCTAGGCACAAATTTCCGAATGGCATTTTCACGCTGAACAATCATGGCAAGGGTTGGTGTTTGCACCCGGCCTGCAGAAAGCCGAGCATTATATTTACAGGTTAATGCCCTGGTAACATTCAATCCCACTAGCCAGTCGGCCTCGGCCCGTGCCTGAGCAGAGTGATACAGGTTTTCATATTCCTTGCCGTCTTTTAATTTTTCAAAGCCTTCACGAATAGCTTTGTCGGTTTGGGAGGAAATCCACAACCGCTTTATGGGTTTTTTAAAGCCGGCTTTCTGGATAATCCACCGTGCCACAAGCTCACCCTCACGACCGGCATCGGTAGCGATAATTAAAGAGGAAACCTCCTCGCTTTTTAAAAGCTTTCGCACCACGGCATATTGTTTTTTTGTTTCGGGAATGACCTCCAGCGCCATTTTATCCGGCAACATAGGCAGGGTGTCCATGCGCCAGCTTTTAAACCGCTCGTCATAATGTTCAGGTGCAGCCAGGGTCACCAGATGTCCCAGCGCCCAGGTCACAATATATGTATCTCCTGCAATGTAACCCTCATTCCGCTTTCGACAGTTCAGCACACGGGCAAGCTCCTTGCCAACAGAGGGCTTTTCGGCTAATACCAATATCTTTGACATAAACAGTCTCCTTAATTTACGTGTTTTTTCTATTGTATCATAAAACCATGTTTTATTCAATTTATATTTTGGAGAATAGGG
>JAZSAS010000008.1:0-7883 GCA_045602005.1 Clostridia bacterium | reverse complement strand
CCCGGAGATGCCTGTGCGGATAGATTTTCGGACACGGGTTCGACTCCCGTCGCCTCCACCATTCATTAGCGCGTCCGGCGCAAAATTACAGAAATACCCCTCTTGGCCAACCTTTACTGGCTAAGAGGGGTATTTGTTTGTGTTACCGACGATATCCATAAATTAGGATATTTTACAAAAAATGCTATTTTACCGACGATATAAAGGCTATGTCGTATTAGTAAAGCTTACGGCAAGGATAGCAAAGGGGTGGACTTAAAAAAGAAGAAGGAGCACTCCTTCTTCTTTTTTGAGTTAATTACGAAGTCTTATTGTCAGTTGCATTTCTCCCTGTATTCCTTTGGTGTAACGCCTAGAACATTAACGAAAATTCTGTTGAAATTACGGACGGATTTGTAGCCGCTATCAAGAGCACATTGCAAAATAGAGCAGTTTGTATTATTAAGAAGAGTGCAGGCTTTGTCAATACGATAACGGTTTACATAGGCATTAAAGGAAATTCCTATGGTTTTTTTAAAACAACGGGAAAGATAGCAGTAACTATATCCTGTTTTTTTGGAAAGATCACTGAGCGAACAGTCCGAGCTATAATTTTCATCTACAAACTTAAATATGATTTGAAAAAGATTTTCATCGTATGAAAGTCTTTTTGCATATTCGGCTTTTTTTGCAAATTCTGCACAAATAGAATAAAGTATTGCCTTTTTTTCATAGGTTGAAGAGTCTTCCGCAAGCTCGTCTAAGGTATCTATAAGATATTGATTCAGCAAAACTACATTATTGGAAGGCTTTTTATCTATAACTTTTGAAGCATAGGCTTGTACCAGCTCGGGTGAAAATATGCATAGCATATGCTTTGAATTATGACTTGACAAAGAATGCATCTGATGAGGAAAAATAAGTACGGACTCACCCTTACTAAGGGTATATATGTCGCTGTCAACTGTTATTTCCATTTCCCCGTCCAAAACAACAATAAACTCAAATGATTGGTGAAGATGGACGGGAAAGTTAAAGTTTTCGCCGTATTCTTTACAAAAATATTCAGATATACCAAAATGTTGAAATTGATAAAGCATAAAACCACCCAAAAGACAAATTCTGTCCATAATTATATATTTTTTTGCGAGAAATGTCAAGTAAATAGCAGTATAATTAACATAATGATAAAAGGGGGCATTGTTTATGAATTTATATATAGGGGCAGACCTTGGCACATCAGACTAAAGTTGATGTTAAGGAGAATTTGTAAATTCAATATCTGAAGAAGATTTCGGATTTTTCTATTAATAAATTAAGAGCAGCAAAGAAAAGGGGAAAACAATGAAACTATTTATTGACACAGCAAATGTAGAAGAAATCAAAAAAGCAAATAATATGGGTGTTATTTGTGGAGTTACCACTAACCCAAGTCTGATTGCAAAAGAAGGACGGGACTTTGTTGAGGTTGTAAAGGAAATTGCCTCTATTGTTGATGGTCCTATAAGTGCAGAGGTAATAAGCCTTGATGCGGACGGAATGGTTAAGGAAGCGATGGCTATTTATGATGCCATTGATTGCAAAAATCTGGTTATTAAAATCCCAATTACACCTGAGGGGTTGGCTGCGGTCAAAGTTTTAAGCAATAAGGGAGTTAAGACAAATGTGACTCTTATATTCTCTGCGGCTCAGGCGCTTCTTGCAGCAAAAGCAGGAGCAACATTTGTTAGTCCGTTTATGGGTAGAATTGATGATACTGGTTGGGTAGGAGCAGATTTGGTTGCTGATATTGCTGAAATATTTAAAATTCACGCTATTAATACAGAAATTATTGCCGCAAGTACGAGAAATCCGGTTCATGTGATTGATGCCGCAAAAGCAGGGGCGCATATTGCAACAGTACCATATGGTGTGATTATGCAAATGACAAAGCATCCTCTGACAGATGCGGGTATACAAAGGTTTTTAAAAGATTGGGAGTCAGTTTCTTCAAAATAATATAACTCTTGAGACTTTGGGAGGTGTAAGTATGAATTTATACATAGGTGCAGACCTTGGCACATCAGGCTTAAAACTTTTGCTTGTTGATGCGTGTGGTGAAATATTAAACTCGGTTACTAAAAATTATGATGTGTATTATCCTAACCCCGGCTGGAGTGAGCAAAATCCTGAGGACTGGTGGGATGCATTTGTCAGCGGTATTGGAGAATTACTCGCAGGCTTTGATGCGAAAACTGTAAAAGGTCTTTCTGTAGCAGGTCAGATGCACGGACTTGTGATATTGGATGAAAATGATAAAGTTATTCGTCCGGCAATACTTTGGAACGACGGCAGAACCAATAAAGAAACCGAGTATCTTAATACGGTAGTGGGTAAACAAAAATTGTCCGATTATACCGCAAATATTGCTTTTGCAGGTTTTACGGCACCCAAAATTTTATGGCTTTTAAATAACGAGAAAGAAAACTTCTGTAAGATTTCAAAAATAATGCTTCCGAAAGACTATATAGCATATCGTCTCACCGGTGTATTTTCGACAGACTATTCAGATGCATCGGGAATGCTTTTGCTTAATGTAAAGAATAGATGCTGGTCAAAAGAAATGCTTGAAATATGCAACATAAAGGAAGAACAACTGCCAAAGCTTTATGAAAGTTATGAATGCATCGGTGAAGTTTTGCCGCAAACAGCAAAGATGCTTGGCCTTTCAGAGGGTGTAAAAGTTGCGGCAGGTGCAGGTGATAACGCAGGTGCGGCAATAGGCACAGCAACCGTTGGAAATGGAAAATGCAATATATCCTTAGGTACATCGGGCACAATCTTTATTTCATCCGAAAGGTTCGGAGTGGATAAGTTTAACGCTCTCCATTCTTTCTGCCATTCGGACGGCGGATATCATCTTATGGGTTGTATATTGTCTGCGGCATCTTGCAACAAATGGTTCTATGAAGAAATTCTAAAGAGCGATGATTACAACGGAGAACAGATGGACATTACAGACGAAGATTTAGGAAAAAACCGCATATACTTTTTGCCGTATCTGATGGGTGAAAGAAGTCCTATCAATGACACCGATGCAAGAGGACTGTTTATCGGAATGACTCCTGATACAACACGTCAGGATATGGTACAGGCGATTTTGGAAGGAGTTGCCTTTGCCTTTCGTGACAACCTCGAAATTGTAAAAAATCTTGGAATAGATGTAAAGGTAAGTACAATCTGCGGCGGAGGAGCAAAATCAAAACTGTGGAAAAAGATTATTGCAAACGTTCTTGGAGTTACACTTGAAGTTCCTGCTGTTGAGGAAGGGCCGGGGCTTGGAGCGGCAATGCTTGCCATGGTTGCTTTGGGAGAGTATAAATCTGTTACAGAATGTGCCGAAAAACTGGTAACAAAGAAGGAAAAAATAAAGCCTGATGCAAAAATAGCGGAAAGATACGAAGCATCTTACCGCAAGTACAAAAAAATATATCCGACAATAAAAGAATTATATAAAGAACTGATATAGGAGGAAAGAGAAATGAAAGAGATTTTTTCAAACATTCCACAGATTAAATATGAAGGTAAGGACAGCAAAAATCCTTTTGCATTTAAGTATTATGATGCAGACAGAGTTATTATGGGCAAAACTATGAAAGAACATTTGCCCTTTGCAATGGCTTGGTGGCATAACCTCTGTGCGGCAGGTACAGATATGTTCGGCAGAGACACCGCCGATAAATCATTCGGCTCGGAAAAAGGGACTATGGCTCATGCGAAAGCAAAAGTAGATGCCGGTTTTGAATTTATGAAGAAATTGGGTATTGAATATTTCTGCTTTCACGATGTTGACCTTGTGCCCGAGGCTGAGGATATCAAGGAAACAAACAAAAGACTGGATGAAATTACAGACTACATATTGGAAAAAATGGAAGGTACAAACATTAAGTGCCTTTGGGGTACGGCGAATATGTTTTCAAACCCCAGATTTATGAATGGAGCAGGAAGTACAAATTCCGCAGAAGTATTTTGTTTTGCGGCTTCCCAGGTTAAAAAGGCACTGGAGCTTACAGTAAAACTTGGCGGAAGAGGATATGTGTTCTGGGGCGGAAGAGAAGGCTATGAAACACTTCTCAATACAGATATGAAGTTTGAGCAGGAAAACATTGCAAGACTTATGAAGATGGCGGTTGAATATGGCCGTTCTATCGGATTTAATGGCGATTTCTATATTGAACCCAAGCCGAAGGAGCCGATGAAGCATCAGTATGATTTTGATGCGGCAACAGCAATCGGATTCTTAAAAGCACACGGTCTTGATAAAGACTTTAAGATGAATATTGAAGCAAACCACGCAACACTTGCAGGACATACATTCCAGCACGAATTAAGGGTTTCTGCAATCAACGGAATGCTTGGCTCCATTGATGCTAACCAGGGAGATATGCTTCTTGGCTGGGACACCGATGAATTTCCGTCGGACGTATATAGTGCAACTTTCTGTATGTACGAGGTTCTTAAAGCAGGCGGACTTACGGGCGGTTTCAACTTTGATGCTAAAAACCGCAGACCTAGCAATACCTATGAGGATATGTTCCACGGATTTATTCTTGCTATGGATACCTTTGCACTTGGGCTTATCAAGGCGGCGGCTTTAATTGAAGACGGCAGAATTGAAGAGTTTGTAAAGGAAAAATACCAAAGCTTTACAAATACCGAAATCGGTAAAAAGATTTTAAGCGGAACAACACTCGAAGAACTTGCAGCTTATGCTGAAAACTTAGGAAGTACAATAGAACCTCAAAGCGGCAGGCAGGAATATCTTGAAAGTGTTATTAATAATGTGATGTTTAATTAAGCTTATCAGGAAAAACATATACGGAAACGGAGTGATAATAAATGGGATACTTCAGTAAAAAAGATAATTCACTTGTTTTTACAGGCAATGGCGAAGTAGTTGAATTAAGACCCTGGGGAAAAAACAGTTTTAGAACCCGTGCCTCTTTTTTCGGAGGTATTAAAGAAGGGGAAATTGCTCTTTTAGAAGCGGAATATACTGATACAAATATTGTAATAGAAGAAAAATGCGCATCCATTGAAAACGGAAATATTATTGCAAGCTTAAGCGTAATAGAGGATTTGTATTGCGGGGATACGGTTCAAATTGAATATAAAAATAAAAAGGGTGAAGTTTTGCTTCGGGATATTTCACGTGGCGGAGCACTTCACAAAAGACCAAGACAATATAAAACTGTTGCAGGAGATTTATATAAGATAAAACAAACATTTGAGTCAGATGCAGAAGAAAAAATATATGGTATGGGGCAGTATCAGCATAACATCTTAAACTTAAAAGGATGTAATCTTGAACTTGCTCACAGAAATTCACAGGCAAGTATTCCGTTTTATATTTCAAGCAAAGGCTATGGCTTTTTGTGGCATAATGCGGCAATAGGCGAGGTTCATTTTGGAGTAAATACGACCCAGTGGATTGCGGAAACAACAAAGCAACTTGACTATTGGATAACAGCGGGAGATACGCCTTCTGAAATTCTTGAAAGTTATGCAAAAGCCACAGGTACGGTGCCTATGATGCCGGAATATGGTTTGGGATACTGGCAGTGCAAGCTTCGTTATTATAATCAGGAAGAGGTTTTGAAAATTGCAAGAGAATACAAAAAAAGAAACATTCCTCTTGATGTACTGGTTATTGACTACTATCATTGGCTGAGATGCGGCGATTTTAAGTTTGATAAAGAGTTTTTCCCCGATCCTTTATCTATGGTAAAAGAACTTAAAGAAATGGGCATACAGCCTATGGTTTCCTTCTGGCCTCAGGTTGATTCGAGAAGTGTAAATTATGCGGAAATGAAGCAGAAGGGATTGCTTGTGAAAAGTAATTCCGGCGTTGATGTTCAGATGATTTTCCATGGAAACAATGTGTTTCTTGACCCAACAAATCCTGCCACCCGTGAGTACGTATGGGAAAAATGTAAGGAAAATTATTTTAATTTAGGAATAGAAAATTTCTGGCTGGATGAAGCGGAGCCGGAATTTGTTCCATACGATTATGAGTGCTACAGATATCATATGGGAACGGTATCGGAAATCGGAAATGTATTCCCGAGAGAGTTTGAAAGATTGTTTTATGAGGGATTGCAAAAAGAAGGCGTTAAAGATGTTGTCAGCCTGTGCAGATGTGCATGGGTGGGAAGTCAGCGATATGGTGCTTTGGTATGGTCGGGAGATATTCATTCAAGCTATACTGATTTTAGAAAGCAGATTTGCGCCGGCATTAATATGGGATTAAGCGGAATTCCCTGGTGGACAACGGATATTGGCGGATTTGCAGGCGGAAATATTGAAGATGAAGAGTTTAAGGAGCTTTTAATTCGCTGGTTCCAATATGGTACTTTCTTACCTGTAATGCGTATGCACGGCTCAAGACTTCCCCGTAAGAATATAATAAATAAGGCGGGAGAATATCGTGAACCTACAGGTGCAGATAATGAAGTTTGGAGCTATGGCGAGGAAAACTGCAAAATTATGTGCAAATTCATTGATATCCGAGAATTGATGCGTGATTACACAAGGTCTTTAATGAAGGAAGCACACGAAAAAGGAAGCCCTGTTATTCGTGGACTGTTCTATGAATTTCCGGAAGATAAAAACGCTTGGGAAATTAAGGACCAATATATGTTTGGCGGAGATATACTTGTTGCGCCCGTATGCTATGAAAAAGCAAGAAGTCGCAGTGTATATTTGCCCGAAGGTGCAACATGGACTTTCGCAAGTGACGGAAGTGTTTACGATGGCGGTGTAACAGTTGAGGTTGACGCACCGATTGAATCAATACCGATTTTCTTAAGAAACGGAAAACAAAGCTACCTGATAGGTAAAATATAAAAAGGAGGGCTATGTTATGAATATTTTGTCAATAGGAAACAGCTTTTCGGAGGATGCGCAAAGATATTTGCACGAAATTGCAGAATCGGACGGATTTTTCCTTGATACATACAACATCGTTCTCGGAGGATGTTCTCTTTCCATGCATTATGAGAATATGACAGGCAATGTTAAGGCGTATGCTTTTCACAAAAATGCTAAAGCAATTGCGAGCGAAGCTACATTAAACGATGCTCTTTTAAGCGGGAACTATGATGTTATTACCCTTCAGCAGGTAAGCCATCTTGCGAATAACTATGAAACATATCAGCCTTATCTTAACGAATTGGTTGCATATGTGAGAAAGTGTGCACCGGGTGCGAAAATAGCACTTCATCAGACCTGGGCTTATGAACAAGATTCAGAACGCCTTAATGTAGTGATGAAATACAACAATCACACCGATATGTTTAATGATATAAAACTTGCCTATGATACGGCGGCAAAGGAGATAAAGGCGGACTTTATAATTCCTTCGGGAGAGCTTTTTCAAAATTTATTAAAAGCGGGAATTGAAAAAGTACACAGAGATACCTTCCATTCAAGCTTCGGACTTACCAGATATGCCCTCGGACTTCTTTGGTATAAAGCTTTAACGGGAAGAGGCATTGAAGGAAATGCCTTCTGTGCCTTTGACGAAGAAGTAACCGATGCGGAAATTGAAATTGCAAAAAAATGCGTAAATGAAACGCTGGAACTATATAAATAGGAGGAAATAATGTATGAAGAAATTAATTTGTCTGGCACTTGCTGTTCTGACGCTTGCTTCCTGTATCAGCTCTTTTGCCGCAGAAACGGCACTGAAAGCTAACGAAATAGCATTTGAAAACGGTACTTTCAGTAAAGCTCCCGGCATAAGAGGGCTTGATCGTGGAGAAAGCTTTGGATTTAAGGGAGTGGACCTTACGGGGATGAATTCGCTTCGTGTGAACGTGCAAAACAATCTTAGTAATTCGGGTGCGGTCAACGGAGATACCTTC
>JAZSAS010000007.1:0-14006 GCA_045602005.1 Clostridia bacterium | reverse complement strand
AAAGATGTCGTTCCTCTTTTGTCATGTTCTTTCTCAACGTTCTTGCGTTATTTGTTAAGTCAGTATTATGTTTTCTATCCATATATCCCTCCACCACCTTCGGTGGTCCCCCTCCCTTTAGGCAAGGGAGGCTTTTTTGATTTCGACAGAATTCGACATCCTTTATGTCCATATGCAAACTCCGTTTGCTCGATATTTTTGTTTTCGCAAAATCGATATGTTTTCGCTACGATTAAACTCATTATAGAATCAGCGAACGATTTAGATGTCACTTATCAAAGGCACCACTGTGTAAGGAGAGCTGGCAGCGAAGCTGACTGAGGGGTTGTTTCTTTTTTCTTTTACAATCCTCCCGTCACGCTTTGCGTGCCACCCTCCTTTACACAAGGAGGGCTATGAATTGACAACATTCGTTGTCATGAATCGGCGTTCCGCCATGAATTGTTGCTATCGCAACATGATTTGAATTGCCTTTTAATGCACGAAGTGCAATTCATGAGTCGCAGACTCAATTCATGAAACTGTAAGTTTCAATTCACGCCAAAGGCAATTCATTGATTTCAAGCCTTGCTTGAAATCATTATACCACCATGCCTCCATTGTTTCAAGGCATTTGCTAAAAATCGACTAAAATTTTATGATATTTTTACTCTCGTGAACGTAAAAAAGAGGACGCAGTTCCCTATTGAGAACTACGCCCGAATTACATGCATTTGTTAGATTTAAGATTGGTTTACAAGAGGTAACACTTTTGCTTTAAAATAGGCTCTTGCTTCATCAGCTGCAATTTTTTCTTCCTGACCATTCAGCTTAACAGACACACCATTGCCAGAACATTCCTTCATGCAGAAGGCGGCTTTTAAGGTTACGCTGTCATAAAGATTATATTCTTCCAGTAAATGCTGAAAGGTTGTTACCACATTGCGGGCACCATTGATATGGCAGGCACTTCCTATGCACACTTGCAATTCAATCATATCTTATTCCTCCGACTTCTTAGTGTAGTCAACATGTAAAAGCTCGTGAACCTTTCCTTTGATGATATCGCTATACAAAGTAGACAGAATCGGATTATCCTCTGAGCGACGAATGCTCAAGAGCCTGTCAGATTTATAAAGGCCGGCACTTCTGGCTTCTTTTTCTGTTCGGACTGCAAAAGGCTGTCCGCCACCATTGATACAGCCGCCGGGACATGCCATAACCTCAACGAAATCAATTTTTTCGCCGTCTTTAATGCGCTCAAGCACAGTTTCAGCATTGCTCAAACCGCTGACAACAACAATGTGCAGTTCCCTCTCCCCAGCCTGAAGCTTGAATTCCTTAATGCCGTCCATGCCTCTCTGACCGCAGTTTGCCACAGTCAAAAGACCGGAACGGGTCTTGTTGGAAGCCACGCGACGCAGAACAGCTTCTGTAACACCGCCGGTTACGCCGAAGATAACACCAGCACCGGAAACTGTGCCAAAGGGCATGTCAACTGCCTCCGGTTCTAAGGAATCAAACATGATACCTGCTTCCTTAATCATGGAAATGAGCTCTTGTGTTGTGATAACAACATCAACATTCGGGTCGCCGTTTGTTTTAAACTCGTCTCTTGCTGCTTCAAATTTCTTAGCCGTACAAGGCATTACAGCAACATGGAACATTTTTCTGGAGGATTTCTGTGACTGATCCTTCAAAATAGCTGCCATCATTTGCATTGGTGAACGACAGGTAGAAATATTCGGCAGAAATTCAGGATGCTTTTTCTCACAATATTGAATCCAGCCCGGGCAGCAAGAGGTAATCAGCGGCATGTTCTCATTGCTTTCTAAGCGTTTGAGAAATTCTTCGGTTTCCTCTAAAACAGTCAGGTCAGCTCCCAAAGAAGTATCATAAATTTCATCAAATCCCATGCGGTGGAGTGCGGCAACAATCTTGCCCATAACGTCTTCACCGTCTTTAACGCCCAACTCTTTGCCCAGAGCAACACGAACTGCCGGTGCAACCTGAACGGTTGTTTTAATTTCAGGATTGCTGATAGCCTCCCAAACAGGAGAAATATTGTTCTTAACAACAATCGCACCGGTGGGACAAACAGCAACGCACTGGCCGCAGCCAACACAGGGGCTCTCAGCTAAAGGCTTGCCAAAGGCAGTGCTGATAACCATGTTAGAACCACGATAAGCAAAATCAATGGCACCAACGTTCTGAATTTCATTACACATTCTCACGCAGTCGCCGCAGAGAATACATTTGCCGGTATCTCTCGTGATACAAACCGAAGATGTATCATCATCTTTCGTTGATGTTGCTGTATTGGGGAAACGAACACCTTCAATGTTAAAACGCATGGCCAAATCCTGCAATTTACACTTGCTGTTATTTTCACAGGTTGTGCAATCACGGCAATGATTCGCCAAAAGAAGCTCCAGAATGTTTTTACGATATCTGCGAAGGCGTTCAGTGTTGGTTTTAATATTCATGCCGGGACGAGGCGGTGTTGAACACGCTGCATCAAGCCCTCCCCTTTCATTTTCAACCATACACATGCGGCAGGCGCCATAAACAGAAAGTTCAGAATGATAACAGAAGGTGGGCATTTTAACGCCGGTTTTATTGATAAGTTCAAGAAGATTTTTCTCCCCGTTAATTTCAACAGGTATACCGTCTATTGTTAAATACTGTTTTTCAACCATTTTCTTATGCCTCCTTAATCGCTTTGAATGCACAAGCACTTATACAGCTTCCGCAACGGATACATTTGGAAAGGTTAATTGTAAACGGCTCTTTGATTTTACCTTCAATTGCATCCACAGGACACTGACGAGCACATTTAGAACAGCCCTTACAAAGTTCAGGGTCAATCACGATTTGCTTGAGTTTCTGACAAGCACCGGCGGGACACCGTTTTTCATAAATATGAGCCTCATATTCATCACGGAAATTTTTAATGGTGCTGACAACCGGAGAGGGTGCACTTTTGCCCAGACCGCAAAGAGCCGTTGCAGAAATCGTTTCAGCTAGCTCTAGCAAAAGCTCAATGTCACCATCTTCGCCTTCGCCAGCAACAATGCGTTCCAAAATGCCCAGCATACGTTTTGTTCCCTCACGGCAAGGAACACATTTACCGCAAGACTCATTTTGTGTGAAGTTCATAAAGAATCTTGCCACTTCCACCATACAGGTGTTAGAGTCCATAACAACCAATCCGCCGGAACCAATCATAGCTCCAACTCTTTTGAGAGTATCGAAGTCCAGCGGCAAGTCTAAATGTTCTTTGGTAAGACATGCACCGGAGGGACCGCCAATCTGAACAGCTTTAAATTCGCCGTCGCCACGCATGCCGCCGCCAATATCAAAAATAATTTCACGCAGGGTTGTGCCCATGGGAACTTCTATTAAGCCTGTATTGGCAATGTTACCTGTTAAAGCAAAGGCTTTTGTACCAGAGCTTGTTTCAGTACCAATGCCAAGATACCAATCTGCGCCGTTGTTGATAATCTGAGTAACGTTTGCATAAGTTTCAACATTGTTAAGCACTGTCGGCTTATCAAACAGACCATGTTCAACTGTTCTGGGCGGTTTCACTCTGGGGAAACCACGCTTGCCTTCAATAGAAGCAGTCAACGCACTACCTTCACCGCAAACGAAAGCACCGGCACCACGGCTGATGTGCATATGGAAAGAGAAACCCGTTCCCAAAATGTTGTCACCTAAAAGACCGATTTCCTCAGCCTGTGCAATTGCATTTCTCAGTCTTTCAACAGCCAGAGGATATTCGGCACGAACATAAATATATCCTTCGCTGGCACCACAGGCAACACCGGCAATCATCATGCCTTCCAGCATTCTGTGGGGGTCGCCCTCCATAATGCTTCGATCCATGAACGCACCCGGGTCACCTTCGTCACCGTTACAAACAATATATTTCTGTGCTTCCTTCTGGCGTTTAACCTGCTCCCATTTACGGCCGGCAGGGAAACCGCCGCCTCCTCTGCCACGGAGGTTAGATTTGCTGATTTCAGCAACAATATCATCCGGCGTCATATCAAACAATGCCTTTTCAAAAGCAGAATAACCGCCGATTGCTATGTATTCACGAATGGAATCTGCGTCAATTTTTCCGCAGTGTTCAAGAACAACACGGGTTTGTTGCTTATAAAAAGGAATCTCTTCCTGTTTTTGATAGGCAACGCCGTCTTTTTTGCAAGCCAAACGTTCAATGAATTCGCCCTTCAAAATTGTCTTTTCAACAATTTCTTCGCAGTCTTCAAGTTTAACCTTGGTGTAGAGCCAACCCTGAGGGTCAATTCGAAGAAGCGGACCCATTTCACAAAAACCATGACAGCCACTCTTTTTTAGGCCAATTGAATCATCATGAGGGTCAACCTCAAGTTCAACTGCAACAGAAAGATTCTGCATTTCGGCTAATTCTTTTAATCTGTCATAGATTTTAAGTGAACCGCCGGCGACACAGCCTGTACCAGCACAAATAATAATTTTTTCGGTCTGCTTATCATACGATTCTTTTGTTTCTACACGAAGAGCAATTAAATCTTCTCTGTTTTTAAGCATTCTCGATTTCCTCCTTAAGTGTTTTGAGCAGCTCAGAAGCCTTATCAGGAGTCATGGCGGAATATACAACATCATTCACCGTCAAGACAGGAGCCAGTCCGCATGCACCAAGGCAAGAAACTGTTTCAACTGTGAAATTCAAATCGTCTGTTGTCTTTTTGCTCTCGCTCAAACCAAGTTCAGAACGAAGACGTTCCAGAATGGGAATAGAACGACGAACATGGCAAGCCGTTCCGTCACAAATTTTAATTACATATTTTCCCTTAGGCTCTAGAGAAAAGTTTTCATAAAAAGTTGCAACACTGAAGATTCGTGCCTCGCTCATGTTTAATTCTTTTGCAAGATAGGGGAAAATTTCTTTCGGGAGGTAATGATAGTGCTCTTGAACCTCCTGTAAAATAGCGATAATCGCCTGCTGGTTTTTCTCATGTGCATTAATAATTGCATCAACAACTGAAAAATCAAACTGTTCGCTCATGTTTATTCCTCCTTCAAAATCATTGTTTCATCAAATATTCATCAATGGCTTTTGCTGCTGTTTTACCGGCACCCATGGCTGAAATAACCGTTGCAGCACCGGTCACCGCATCGCCGCCGGCATAAACCGCTTCACAAGAAGTTAAACCTTCTTCATTGACAATAATGCCACCTCTGCTATTCACTTCAAGACCATTGGTTGTGTCCTTAATTAGAGGATTCGGAGATGTGCCAATAGACATAACAACCGTGTCAACCTCAAGCTCATACTCAGAACCGGGAATCACAACCGGTCGGCGTCTGCCCTTCTCATCCGGCTCGCCTAAGTCCATTTTCACACAACGCATGCCGGTAACAATACCGTTTTTAGGATCTCTGGGGTCTTCCGGATTCTGATAGCCCAGAATTTCCACAGGGTTTCTGAGCAGCTGAAAATCAATTCCCTCTTCTTCTGCATGCTCAACCTCTTCTCTTCTGGCAGGAAGCTCATCCATAGAACGGCGATACACAATATAAACCTTTTCAGCACCCAAGCGAAGCGCTGTTCTTGCCGCATCCATGGCAACGTTACCGCCGCCAACCACAGCAACCTTACCGCCCTTCATAATCGGCGTTGCCGAATCGTCACGGTAAGCCTTCATCAGGTTACTTCTGGTTAAAAATTCATTAGCAGAGTAAACACCCTTCAAAGATTCTCCGGGAATGCCCATAAAATTAGGCAAACCAGCACCGGAGCCGATAAACACGGCTTCAAAACCCATATCAAACAACTCATCTACCGTCAGGGTTTTGCCAATAACAACATTCGGTTCAATATGCACACCCAACGCTTTTAAGGTTTCAACCTCTTTAGCAACAATTGATTTAGGTAAGCGGAATTCCGGAATGCCATAAACCAAAACGCCACCAGCGGTATGAAGTGCTTCATAAACCGTTACGTCATAGCCTTTCTTTGCCAAATCGCCGGCACAGGTAAGACCCGAAGGTCCGGAACCAACCACAGCAACCTTGTGCCCATTACATGCCGGTTTTGCCGGTTTTTCTGTAATGTTTTCATTATGCCAGTCGGCAACAAAACGCTCCAGGCGGCCAATGCCAACAGGTTCAAACTTAACACCCAAGGTACATTTGCTTTCGCATTGCGTTTCCTGGGGACAAACACGTCCGCAAACAGCGGGCAATGATGATGATTTGGTGATTTCCTGATATGCACCCTCAAAATCACGGTTTTTAATACAGGTAATAAAATCAGGAATGTTAATGTTAACAGGACACCCTGCAACACAAGGCTGATTTTTACAATTCAAGCACCGTTCTGCCTCAGACACTGCCATTTCTTCCGTGTAACCCAATGCAACTTCATCAAAGTTACAGGCACGCACTTCAGGAGCTTGTGTCGGCATTTCATGCTTTTTCGGATTAATTGCCATTTTCATTTCCTCCCTTATGCTTTCTTAAATAAATTACAGCTTTCTTCATAGGCATGACGTTCAAAATCAGCATACATTCTGCCTCTTGACATTGCCTCGTCGAAATCAATTTCATATGCGTTAAACTCCGGTCCGTCAACACAGGCGAACTTTGTAATTTTTTCTCCGTCTCGGTTCAGCGTCAACCGGCAACCGCCGCACATGCCCGTGCCATCAATCATAATCGGATTCATAGAAGCAGTCACAGGTACGCCAAAAGGCTTGGCGGTCAACGTGACAAATTTCATCATAATTAAAGGACCAATGGTGATAATCATATCAAAATGCTCACCGGCCTCCAGCATTTCTTTTAAAGGAACGGTAACATTGCCATGACGACCGTATGAACCGTCATCTGTCATTAAAATTAAATTGTTGGAACAAGACTTAAATTCATCCTCAAGAATAACTAAGTTTTTATCTCTGAAACCGATAATACTGGTAACAGATGCGCCCAAACGATGGAACTCTTCAGCCACAGGCATTGCAATGGCACAGCCAACACCGCCGCCCACAATACAAACTTTTTTAATTCCTTCTGTATGGGTCGCACGGCCTAAGGGGCCAACAAAATCTTCAATATATTCCCCTTCGCTTTTGTTGTTCAGCTTTGCTGTTGTGCCGCCCACAATCTGAAAAATAATTTTTACTGTGCCCTCTTCTTTGTTAGTACCGGCAATCGTAAGTGGTATACGTTCGCCTTCACTGTCTACCCGCAAGATAATAAACTGACCGGGCTTTCCCTTTGCCGCAACTAAGGGTGCTTCGATTTCCATCTGTGTAACAGTTGGATTCAACACCTTTTTACGAACAATTTTATACATTTTTTATCACCATCCTGATTATATATCAAAGCTAAAAAGTATTAAAATACATCCTTATTATTATAACATAAAAACCCAGGGTTGTGTACTGTTAATAATGAACAATAAAATTGTTTTTTTTAATGTCGATTTTTGACAATAATACCATTGATTTAGCATTGTTTCTTCCGGCTTTCGGTGATATTCTCGTTGCCTCAATCGACATATAAAGTACACAAGAACATCTTAAAAATCTTGACAGTAATTTATATCGCTGAAAAAGGACAGTTTTCTTACGGAAACTGTCCTTTTTCAATGGAGCGGGAAACGAGATTCGAACTCGCAACGTTCACCTTGGGAAGGTGACGCTCTACCATTGAGCCATTCCCGCAACTTTGATTTATTATATCATGCTTTCCCGCTGCTGTCAAGCCGACCCATGTTCAAATATCGTTGCAAAAGCGGCAAATTCTGCATTGTAAATTTGCCGCTTTTGGTAATATTATTAATTCTGTTCTTTTCCCTCCAGGAAATATGTCGCTTCCATGTCTGCAGTATGTACAGCAAAGCCAAGGGGATAAAGTTCGAAGCTTTTTCCAACATTTCGTTTGCTTTCGTCCTCCGAAAAACCCATATGATACCGAATAGCAAAAGCCTCTTCCCGTGTCAGGCGCATAAATCCTGTGATGATATAAACTGACTTTTCACCATGACCATAGGGCAACTCATCTGCATATTCGTAAACCGGCACAGTCTTCCACTTTCCATCCGGCCCTTTCACGTTTCGACTGCCTTCATGGTAACAGTTAATTTTACATAAATCATGAAGCAGAGAGACAATGGCAACGGTTTCTTCGCTGGGATGCAGGCCATAAACTTCCTTCACACGGGGACGGGCAAGATAATCTTTCAAACAATAATACACATTCAGGCTGTGTTCCACCAATCCACCAGCATAAGAGCCGTGAAAGCGAGTGCTGGCCGGTGCCGTAAAAAAATCACTGGCAGAAGACAGTAAAAATTCCAGCAGTTTATCTGCACCCTCTCTGTGAATATTCTGTTGGTAAATTTCAATAAATTCTTCTTTTTTACTCATGAGATTCTCTCTCCTCCATTTTGCGCCTTCTGGGCGCCTGAATCACATAAGCAGCAGACAGCAACGCACCATCGGGCAACAGTCTTGTAATAAAACGGCCAATTTTCACGAGAATGCCCGGCACAATAACACGTTTGCCCCCTAGCAGCTTGCGAATGGCATATCGTGCCACATCTTCGCTCCGTTTGCCAACTGATGCAAAATCTACCCCTGCAACCATTTCAAACTCTGTTTGCACAGGACCGGGACACAGAGCCGATACCACTACCCGACTTCTCCGCTTTTTCAGCTCTTTGCTAACGGAGCGGCTCAGGTTCAAAATATAAGCTTTCGAAGCATAATATCCGTCCAGAAGGGGTCCACCCGGCATAAACGCCGCAGCAGAAGCCACATTGAGAATAAAACCGCTATCCCGCTTAACAAAATCCGCCAGAAACAGTTTCATCAAAATATGCATAGCCCGTGCATTAACGTGGAGCATGTTGAGCTCACTTTCCAAGTCAGTTTCTAAAAACTCACCAAAAATGCCGAAGCCGGCATTGTTAATGAAAACATCAATCTCTCCTGCCTGTTCATACAGAGCATAGCAATCGCTGGTTTTAGAAAGGTCAAAAAGCAAAAATTCTGTCTTGCATGGCAACTCTTTTGCCAGTTCCTCCAGCCTGTCATGGCGACGAGCTGTCAACACCAGTTCATAACCCCGTTCCGCCAGCACCCGGGCCATATCCCGCCCGATTCCGGAGCTGGCTCCTGTAATCAATGCCCGCATTCACTCACCCCTATCATACTGTTTAAAAGTGTGTTACTCTGTCACATTTTGCTCTTTAACACTTGAATATTTTTCTAAAAGCTCTTCTTTCATCCGCCACAACTCCGGTGATAAATCTACATAGTAGCGGTGTGGATTTTCAAAACGCTTAACCTCATCCCACAGCTTGTTGATTTGGTCGGCACAGTATGCCTTAATTTGATGAACATCGGGACTGTTATACACACACTTGCCATGGTCAAAAACCTGAACCAAAAGGGGTTTCGCCGTAAAACCGGTTACTTTTTTCCGTTTCCAGGTGTGTTCAGGGTCAAAGATTTCATAGGCTTGCTGGTCATCAATGCTTTCGCCGAACAGGGTCATAACATCGGCAATCGCCTCCCCTGTTTCGTTTGAATACAGGCGATGCACCTGTTTAAAACCAGGGTTTGTAATTTTTGCAATGTTTTCACTAATTTTAATTTTAGGAATAATCTCACCGTTGCGCTCAATAGCAGCCAGCTTATAAACACCGCCGAATACTGGTTCAGAGCGAGAGGTAATCAACCGTTCGCCCACACCATACATATCAATTTGTGCACCTTGCATCAACGTGTCACGAATAATATATTCATCCAGTGAATTAGAAGCCGTGATGGTGCAGTCAGCAAATCCTGCATCATCCAGCATTTTTCGTGCTTTTTTTGACAGGTAAGTAATATCGCCGCTGTCAATGCGTATGCCCCGTGGGCGAAAACCCTTGGGAATAATCACTTCATTAAAAACACGAATGGCATTGGGAATGCCTGATTGAAGAACATTATAAGTATCTACTAACAGAATACAGTTTTCCGGATAAGTTTCGGCATAAGCCCGAAATGCCTCATATTCCGTATCAAAAAGCTGTACCCAGCTGTGAGCCATGGTGCCCAACGCCGGAATGCCATAGCTCCTGTCAGAAATAGCACAGGCCGTACCGCTGCAACCGGCGATATAGGCCGCTCTGGCGCCAAAAATCGCTCCATCATATCCTTGTGCACGGCGGGAGCCAAATTCCATAACACTACGTCCACCGGCAGCACGAACAATTCGATTAGCCTTGGTAGCAATGAGAGATTGATGGTTAATGGTGAGCAGCAGCATGGTTTCAATGAATTGAGCCTCAATGATAGGTCCGCGAACCGTTACAATGGGTTCCATGGGGAAAATCGGCGTGCCCTCAGGCATACTCCAGACATCACAAGAAAATTCAAAATTCCGGAGATATTCCAAAAAGCCCTCATCAAAAATGCCTTTGCTCCTTAAATAAGCAATATCTCCATCATCAAACTGTAAATTCTTGATGTATTCAATCAACTGTTCCAAACCGGCCATAATAGCAAAACCACCGTCATCCGGCACTTTACGGAAGAACATGTCAAAATATGCAATTTGATCTTTAAAACCCTCTACAAAATAACCATTTGCCATTGTGAATTCATAAAAATCCACCAGCATGGTCAGGTTATGCTTATCTTGCATAATATCAATCCCCTTAGATTTATTTCTTTTATTATACGACAAACGAAAGATTTATTCAACCAATAAACAGGAAAAATTTATAAAAAACTTTCCTTATGCTTCAATTTATGGTATAATAAACTGTGTTTATTATATGCTCCGCAGGAATTTATTGTGCACGGGAACATTTTCTCGGCGTTGCCTCGAAAAACGCACATGCAAAATTATACCAAAATTCTGCGAATTTGTGGTATAATAAACACATAAAATGTGTTTATTATATGCTCCGCAGGAATTGATTGTGCGTGCGAACATTTTCTCGGCGTTGCCTCGAAAAACGCACATGCACAATTATACCAAAATTCTGCGAATTTGTGGTATAATAAACAAACACATAAAACAACCAATTTCAAAAGAACAGGAGCCACAATTTTGGACTATTGCAACAAAATCATTCTTGCACCCATGGCCGGAGTGACCGATTTACCCTTTCGTCTTATCTGTAAGGAATTCGGCGCAGACCTGACTGTTTCAGAAATGATCAGCAGCCGTGGCATTGAATATCGGGACAAAAAAACAAAGACCCTGTTAGAAACTCACGAAAAAGAATCCCCGTTGATTGTGCAGCTCTTTGGCAACGAGCCGGAGGTGATGGCACGGGCTGCAGTATATGTTCAAAATCAAGGGGCAAAAGCCATTGACCTAAACATGGGTTGTCCCACGCCAAAAATAGTACAAAATGGTGACGGAGCCGCCTTAGGTCGTGACACAGCGTTGGCAGCAAAGGTTTTGCGTGCGGTTACACGGGAGGCTTCCGTTCCCGTTAGCATAAAATTTCGTTCAGGATGGGATGAAACCACAAAAAACTGCGTTACACTGGCACAGCTTGCAGAGGCAGAAGGTGCAGCTGCTGTAACATTACACGCCCGCACCCGGCAACAGTTCTATGCAGGAAAAGCCGAGTGGGCAGATATCGCCGCCGTGAAACAGGCTGTTTCCATTCCTGTCATTGGGAACGGTGACATTATCACACCGGAGGATGTAACTGCCATGCAAACACAAACCGGTTGCGACAGCGTGATGATTGGCAGAGGCGCAGAAGGAAATCCCTTTCTATTTCGGCAAATCAAAGAATATCTCGCCACCGGCCGTTATACCCCTGTTACCACCACAGAAAAAAGAGAAACCATTCTTCGTCATTTGGCGTTATTGGTGCAATATAAAGGGGAGCATCTGGGAATTTTAGAGTCGAGAAAGCACATTGCCTGGTATTTAAAAGGCATTCCCCATTCTGCTACCGCTAAAAACAAAGCTTTTTCCGCAGCGACGCTTGCAGAAATGCAAAATATCGTTTGCGAGATTTTTAATTAAAGGAGAAATACAAATGCTAAAAGAATTTAAGGAATTTGCCATGAAAGGTAATGTCATTGACATGGCCATCGGTGTTATCGTCGGCGGTGCATTCGGCAAAATCGTGACCTCATTAGTCAATGACATCATCATGCCGTTCTTCGGTTTTTTAACCGCAGGCATGGACTTTAAAACCTTAAAATGGGTTCTCAGTCCCGCAGTTATGGAAAATGGCGTGGTTAAAAAAGCTGAAGCCGCTATTTTATATGGAAATTTTCTGCAAAACATCATTGACTTTTTAATTATTTCTTTTTCCATCTTCATGGTTATTCGCATGATGACCAAAGCTAAAAACCGCATCAAACCCGAACCGAAAGCTACCCCCGAGCCGGAAGAACCAAAGGCTCCCACACAGGAAGAATTACTCACTGAAATTCGTGATTTATTGAAAAAGAACGCCGAATAAAAATTACATAAAAAAGCAGCTGCACGATTGTGCAGCTGCTTTTTTTAAATGGCTTAGCCTAATTCAGCAAAATATTTAATGGTTCTAACCATCTGGCTGGTGTAGGAATTCTCATTGTCATACCAGGAAACAACCTGAACCTGAGAATAACCGTTATCCATGTTGGTTACCATGGTCTGAGTTGCATCAAAGATGGAACCGAACTTGCTGCCGATGATGTCGGAAGAAACGATTTCATCCTCATTGTAAGCAAAAGACTCATTTGCAGCAGCCTTCATTGCAGCGTTGATACCCTCAACAGTAGCCTGACCCTTAACAACTGCAACCAAAATTGTGGTGGAGCCGGTGGGGGTAGGAACACGCTGAGCGGAACCGATGAGCTTGCCGTTCAGTTCGGGAATAACCAGACCGATTGCCTTAGCAGCACCGGTGGAGTTGGGAACGATGTTAACAGCACCTGCTCTGGATCTTCTCAGGTCGCCCTTTCTCTGAGGACCATCGAGAATCATCTGGTCGCCGGTGTAAGCGTGAATGGTAGACATGATACCGCTCTCAACGGGCATGTAATCATTCAGAGCCTTAGCCATGGGAGCCAGACAGTTGGTTGTGCAGGATGCAGCGGAAATAACCTTGTCATCCTTAGTCAGAATGTTGTGGTTAACATTGTAAACAACGGTGGGCAGATCGTTACCAGCGGGTGCGGAGATAACAACCTTCTTAGCACCTGCTGTCAGATGAGCAGAAGCCTTTTCCTTAGATGTATAGAAACCTGTGCATTCCAGCACAACGTCTACATCCAGAGCACCCCAGGGGATGTTTACAGCGTCTTTTTCTGCATAAATTTTGATGGTCTTGCCGTCTACAGTGATGGAATCTTCACCAGCGGAAACGGTGTCAGCCAGAGCATATTTACCCTGAGCGGAATCGTATTTCAAAAGATGAGCCAGCATTTTGGGGCTGGTTAAGTCGTTGATTGCAACAACTTCATAACCCTCTGCACCAAACATCTGTCTGAAAGCCAGACGACCGATACGGCCAAAACCATTGATACCTACTTTTACTGCCATAGTAGAAAAACCTCCTAAAAATATTGTTAATAATTTATCACTATACATTTTACAATATTAAAACAAAATATGCAAGTGTTATTTGCATTTTTTTAAAAAAAATCTAAAAGAAACTTAAAATATTCATTTTCAGCAGCAATTGAAACCATTTTATTGTGCCTCAATCTGCATTTCGTCCATTATGATGTTGTCAAGTTAGGGACAAAATATAATATTACTTCTTTTGCTCATTAAAGCAAATGATAAATGCTCCCATAACAGAAATAGAAGCAACAACACCAACTTCTTCCGCCCCTGTAAACACACTCATTGTCAACAATCCAACAACCAACGTGATAAAGGCTGCTAAAATTCCTTTACCCATATAAGTTCACTCCTTTTCACAAATTTTCTAAAGGCTTCTCCTTGAGGAGAGGCTCCGCCGCAGGCGGTGGTGAGGTGTAGATTGCGAAAGCAATCGTTATTCATTTCCA
>JAZSAS010000006.1:0-45203 GCA_045602005.1 Clostridia bacterium | reverse complement strand
TTCAGCTTTTTATCATCAATGGAAAAACCCATGGGTTTCACAATATGCAAAACACTGCCGGTGGCTCGGCAGGTACGGGCAATGTTGCCCGTGTTCTGGGGAATCTCCGGCTCCACCAACACAATATTCATAGCCACGTTTTATCTGCCCCCTTCTCCGGCAAAGTTGATTGTTCTAGTCTTTCATTTTGCGGGTCAAATTTTATTCCATTATGTTTGTCAGGGTGCCTACGTGCTCAATCACAACCCGCACCACATCGCCTGACTCCATGGGGCCAATGCCCGCAGGTGTGCCTGTTGTAATAACATCGCCGGGCAAAAGGGTCATAACTTCGGAAACAAAGCTCACCAGTTCAGCACAGGAGAACATCATCATCTTTGTATTGCTCTGCTGCCGAACCTCTCCATTCACCTCTAAACGAATGTCCAGCTGTCCTGGGTCAACCTCTGTTTCAATAACAGGACCCATGGGTGCAAAGGAATCAAACCCCTTAGCACGAATCCACTGTCCATCCAGTTTCTGCAAATCACGGGCTGTCACATCATTGAAGCAAGTGTAACCGAATATGTAATCCTTTGCTGTTTCTACCGGAACACGGCTGGCCCTTTTGCCAATGACAACTGCCAGCTCTGCCTCATAATCCACCTGCTGAGACTGTGCAGGCCGCAAAATGGTGCCCCCCTCCGGCAATAGTGCCGTGACGGGTTTCATGAATAAAACCGGCGCCGGCCGTTGCAGCTCTTCCATTTCACTGGCATGGTCGCTGTAATTCAATCCCACAGCTACAATTTTAGTGGGCTCACAGGGCACCAGTAGCGAAACTGATACCAGAGGAATTGCCCCCTCTGAAATGGTATACTCCTGGAAAATATCACCCTGCACAGGATAAACCATATCTCCCCGCAAAACACCATATGCCTGCTTGCCTTCATGCTCATATCGCAAAAATTTCAAGCTTCTTCACCCTCTTCCAGCACACAGCCTTCAACATACTCCCAGAAGTTTTCCACGCTTTCGTTTTGTTTCACTGAAAAGGGAATTAAAATGTCGCCCTCTCGCAGTGACAAGGTTTCAGTAATCATTTCCAGGTTATTGGCCAGTTGGGTTTTGCTCAGCTTGTCGCACTTGGTGGCAAACACCACAGAATAGGCACAACAGTCTTGAATCCATTCCTGCATGGCCACATCCTCCCGACTTGGCTTGTGCCGGCTGTCAACCAGTTGCACCACCTGACAAAGCTGCGGGCGGCTCTCTAAATATTCGTTAATCATGCCGCCCCAGGCTTCAATTTCCTTTTTAGACCGGGCGGCATAGCCATAACCCGGCAGGTCTACCAGCATCAGCTTGTCATCTACATTATAAAAATTGATTGTCACGGTTTTGCCCGGTGTTCCGCTGACACGAGCCAGGCTTTTTCGGTTTAATACCTTGTTAATCAGGGAGGATTTCCCCACGTTAGACCTGCCCGCTAAAGCGATTTCCGGCATATGCGTGTTGGGATATTGCACCCGTTTCACCGCTGAAATCATCAGCTTCACATTGTTTACATTCACTTTCATAATCTGCCTCAATTTAATGCAATTCTCAAAACCTCATCCATGCCATGCACAGGGATGATGCTCAGGTTCTCTTTAACAACACTCTCTAATTCGTCAATATCCTTTTCGTTCTCAGCGGGAATCACCACTGTTTGAATACCCGCACGGTAGGCTGCCAGTGTCTTTTCTCTCAGCCCGCCAATGGGAAGCACTCTGCCACGCAGTGTGATTTCGCCGGTCATGGCGACTTTACGGTTTACCGAACGCTCCGACAGAGCCGAAACCAAAGCCGTGGCAATGGTGATGCCTGCCGAGGGACCATCCTTAGGTGTAGCCCCCTCAGGCACATGGATGTGAATATCACAGTTTTTATAAAACTCATTGTCAACGCCCAAAGTCTCACTATTGGCACGAACATAGCTGACTGCCGCCTTGGCTGATTCCTTCATCACGTCGCCCAACTGTCCGGTCAACTCTGTTTTGCCGGTTCCGGGCATCACATTCACCTCAACAGACAGTGTATCGCCCCCTACCTGTGTCCAGGCAAGACCGGTGACAACACCCACCTCGTCTTGTTTGCCGACAGTTTCAAAATTAAATTTCTTTTTACCCAGAAATTTTTCCAGGTTTTTGTCAGAAATTCGAACCACCTCAGCATCTTCTCTGGCCATAGCCAGATCTGCTTTGCGGCAAAGCTTGGCTAACGTCCGCTCAAGACCTCTAACGCCGGATTCCTTTGTGTAAAATTCAATAATCTCGTGCAGAGCCTTATCTGTCACTTTGAAATTTTTAGCATCAAGACCATGCTTTTTCCGTTGCTTGGGCAAAAGATGCTTTTTAGCAATCTGGAATTTTTCCTCGGTGGTGTAACCCGAAAGCTCTACCACCTCCATGCGGTCTAAAAGCGGTCTGGGGATGGTGTCAAGCGTGTTGGCTGTGGCAATAAACAACACTTTGGAAAGGTCAAAATCCACCTCAAGATAGTGGTCACGAAAGCGGCTGTTCTGCTCGCTGTCTAAAACTTCAAGAAGTGCTGCTGCAGGGTCACCCCTGTGGTCTGCACCCATTTTGTCAATTTCATCAAAAAGCATGAGCGGGTTAATGGTTTCCGCCTGCTTCATCGCCTGAATAATTCGGCCGGGCATGGCACCGATATAAGTCTTTCTGTGCCCACGAATATCTGCCTCATCACGAATGCCGCCCAGAGAAATCCGCACATATGTTTTCCCTAAGCTTTCTGCCACGCTTTTAGCAATAGAGGTTTTGCCCACGCCCGGCGGTCCCACCAGGCATAAAATCGGTCCTGCCAGGGTGCCGGTAATTTTTTTCACTGCCAGATATTCCAAAATTCGCTCTTTTACCTTAGAAAGTCCGTAATGGTCTCTGTCCAGAATCTTTGCCGCCCGGTCTAAATCCAGATTTTCTTCTGTTGCTTTCTCCCAGGGCAAATCACAAATCCAGCTGATATAGTTACGAATCACATTGCCCTCAGGGTTGCCAAACTGCATTTTTGAAAGACGTTCCAGTTCCTTTTCACATTTTTTCAAAACGTCGTCCGGCACACCGGCCTCAATGAGCCTATCCTCAAATTCACTGATTTCAAGACCCACACCGTCTTTATCACCCAGTTCCTCCTGAATCACTTTCATTTGCTCACGGAGAAAGTATTCCTTTTGGTTCTGGTCCATATGCTGTTTAACCTTCATGGTAATTTCATGGTCAAGACCCAGAATTTCTGTTTCACGTGTCAAAATGCCTATGAGCCGTTCCATCCGTTCCGGAACGCTGACGGTTTCAAGCAGCGCCTGCTTGTCTGTCAGTTTCAGTTGCAAATTGCCGGCAACCACATCTGTCAGTTCTGCCGGACTTTTAATGTTTTCTAAAGAGGCTATCACCTCAGGCATGGCCTTTTGATTGGCAGCACAATAATCACGAAACTCCAAAATCAACCGGCGAGTCAGTGCCTCATATTGTGTTTCTGAAACTGATTCATCCTCCTCGCAAACAAGCTCTTCCACTAAAACGGAATGATAGGGCTTTTCACTGAGAACTTCACAGATTCTTGCCCTGTATAACCCTTCCACCAACACACGCACCATAGAATTGGGCAATTTCACAACCTGCTTAATGCGACAAACTGTTCCCACCGGTTCAATTTCATCCATCGACGGGGTTTCAACCAGCATGTCCTGTTGCATGGAAAGAAAGGCCAGCTGGTTCTCAACCATGGCCTTTTCCAGAGCTTTAACAGACTTTTTTCGTGCTATATCAAAATGCGTGAGCGTTTTCGGAAAAATCACCAGCCCACGGGTTACAATCATGGGTAACCTTGTACTTTTTCTAATTACTACCTGATTCATTATATACCTCCGAATTTGGTTCGGTTCTTCACATAAAATTGCATATATTATAATATTATATCAAATTGTCGAAAAAAATTCAATTCTTTTTCATAAATTAACAACCGAACCTATCTCCTCCGGCTGAATCGCCGTTGGAACATTATCTCTTCCCAAACTTTCAGAGGCGGATTCGTTGGCGCCTCCTACGCCCGCTCCAACGCCTGACTGATATCAGCAATGATATCCTCTGCATCTTCAATACCCACGCTCATTCTAATGAGGTCGGCGCCAATGCCGGCATCCGCCAGCTGCTGGTCTGTCAACTGACGATGGGTGGTGCTGGCAGGGTGAAGCACACAGGTTCTGGCATCAGCCACATGAACCACAATAGCCGCCAGCTGCAAGCTATCCATGAAGCGCACAGCCGCCTCTCTGCCACCGGCAACACCAAAGGAAATAACCCCGCAAACACCCTTGGGAAGATAGGTCTGCGCCAGTTCATATTCGCTGTTATTCGGAAGACCCGGATAGTTCACCCAGGTAACCTTTTCATGCTTTTCTAAAAATTCTGCAACCTTCTGGGCATTTTCACAATGCCGTGCCATTCTCAAGTGCAGGGTTTCAAGTCCCAGATTCAAAAGATATGCCGACATAGGGCTGGGCGCCGCACCCACATCACGCAGCAGCTGTACCCGCGCCTTGGTGATATAGGCCGCCTCACCAAAATCTCTGGTGTAGACAACGCCGTGGTAAGACTCGTCCGGCTCGGTCAGCTCCGGATATTTACCACCCTTGGTCCAGTCGAATTTACCGCTATCTACAATCACACCGCCAACAACCTGTGCATGACCATCCATATACTTGGTAGTGGAATGGGTGACAATATCTGCCCCGAATTCAAAGGGCCGACACAAAATCGGTGTTGGGAAGGTGTTATCAACAATCAGGGGCACGCCGTGACGATGAGCAACATCAGCATATCGACGGATGTCTAAAACATCCAGTGCCGGATTCGCCACAGTCTCGCCAAACACCGCACGGGTTCTGTCATCAAACATGGCGTCGATTTCCTCGTCTGTAGCCCCCGGACGAATGAAACGAACCTCAATGCCCATTTTCTCCATGGTCACAGCAAACAGATTCACGGTGCCGCCATAAATGGCAGAAATGCTCAGAAAATTATCACCGCACTTGGCAATGTTCAAAATGGAAAATAGGTTTGCCGCCTGACCGGATGACAGGCACAGTGCGCCCACACCGCCCTCTAAGGCAGCAATTTTCTTTTCCACCGCATCAACTGTGGGATTAGAAATACGGGTGTACATGTGACCCGGTGCCTGCAGGTCAAACAGCTTTCCCAAATGGTCTGCTGAATCATATTTATACGTGGTGCTTTGATAAATGGGCAACACTCTCGGCTCACCGTTTTGCGGTTCATAGCCACCCTGTATGCAAATTGTATCAGGCTTATAGTTTTTCATGTTTTTTCCTCCTTATTTTTCGGTTATGTTCTATGCTGTTGCATGTTGTAACGTAATCAAACGGTCCGTTTCCCAGTCTTTTGGCGCCTCATGGCACGAAAAATATAAAATTTGCCCCGCTTTAATTCCCTTGAGCAGAGAAAATGCCGCTGTTTGCCGTATCGGGTCCATTTGAATGAAGGTATCGTCTAATATCAAAAGCGGAATTTTATCATATAATGTATGTAAAACCGCCAGCCGCAAAGCAAAATATAACAGGTCATACGTTCCGACGCTGACATAATCCGCTGGCACAATCTCCGTTCCCGACGGTGTTTTCAACATTAATTTATATTCATCTGTAACCCGAACCTCCTGATATCTGCCGCCGGTAAGTCTTTCTATCAGCCGGCCGGAGGTTTCGTTCAACACCGGTGCAAAACTGCTTTTTAGCTCCTCCAGGCAATCTTCCAGCTTTTCTTTAGCCAGACAAATGGCTTCATAAGACTCCCGAAGTTCCTGCTGCCGCTCCAGAGCATCTGATAGCTCGCTTTCAATCATGCTGACGCCCCTTGTGCCATAGAAACCATTTTCCGCTTTGGCATTTTGCTGGGCCAGCAGGCGCTCACAGTCCATTTGTTCACGACGCAGCTGCTCCATTTGAATCTCCAGCACCTCAAGGGTGGGGCCGCTGTAGTCAAGAGGCTCCTCTTCCACCGCCTCCGGCATTGCACGCACAGCCTCCTCCATAACCTTAACATTCTCCAAAAGCCGCTGTGTTTCATTTTCTATCATTTCTAGGCGATGTAAAAGCTTTTTGCCTGCCTCTTGCTTTTCTGTCAGCTCCGGCAACCCGCCTGTTTCTGTTTTGGTGAAAACAGCCTGCATTTCCGCTCGAAGTGCCTGTAGCTGTTCTTCCAGTGCTTCCTCACAGATTTTATCCAGCATTGCCTGCTTTTCTGCAAGCCGTGCTTTTAATGTCAACAAATCTTGTTTTGCTTGTCTGCCGCTTTTCACATTCCAAAAGGCCAACGGTGCCAACAGGGCGAAAACAAAAAACACAGGCGAAAGAATCAACCCCAGCATCACTGCCGTCATCACCACAAGAAATGCCAGAACAAAACACCAAGCACCCTTCTGGTTTCTCCCGACCTCTTCCATCAGTTGCACTTCTTGCCGAAAAGACTCCAGCTCCTGCTCTAACATTGCCTTTTCGGTCAGCCGCTTTTCCAAAACACCGCAGGCCGCTTCCTTTTCTGCCAGTGTTAAAATCACATCCTGCTCCAGTGCCAGCACCGATGCAAAACTTTCTTTTTCCTTATTCAGAGCCTGGCATTCTTCACAGGCTGCTGTCAGTGCCTTTCTCTCTTGCTCCAAACGGTTTGCAAGCTCTTCTCTTTCAAGCCGTTTTTCCTGCCGTTTTTCATATTCAGCAAACTGCGCCGCTGCTTTTCTTTGTTTTTCAAGACCGGCAAGGGTCTGCTCAAGACTGCTCAGCTGCACCGTTTGGCGGCGGATTTCCTCCAGCAGCGAATGAAAGGATATGTTCCGTTGTTTTGCCTCTAAAAGCTCTGTTCTGAGGGTTTCTATCTCGCTGTCAAGCTGAATGATCAGTCCGCCTCTGCCGGTTTTAGATATTAGGTCATATTGTGCCTGCTCCAGTTCTGAAATTGCCTTTTGCACAGAGGCGTCCTCGTCGCCAGCCCGTTCCAGATTGGAAAGACGGGTCATCAACTCGTCTTCCTTGCCTTTTTCAAAGGCAGCACCCAATTGACTGATAAACAACGTTTTTCTAAAGGCATCGGCACCAACACCCAAAAATCTTGGCCCGATTTCTTCTTTTCCAATATCAACAGCCTGCCAATCCTTTGCAGAAAACAGACTGTACCGGTCACCCTGTGCCGTTTTTCCAAACCGACGTTTTAAGACAAATTCTTGCCCCTCTGCCTCAAAATATATAGTCCCTGCCATGTAGCTTTCTCCCCAGGGCATAAACAAACTGCGACTGTCGCCTTTTAAACCGCCGCCCCGTACCTTGCCGGGCAAACCGTAAAACATTGCCGCAATAAAGGCGCATAAGGTGCTCTTTCCTGCTTCATTAACACCATAGAGATACTGCGCACCGCCGGAAAGCTCCATCACATAATGCTTTAAGCCGCCAAATTGTTCAATTTCAATTTTCTGTAAAATCATTGAACTTTCACCTTCTCTCCATTCAAGGCAGAAAGTCCACATTCCAATGCCCGACGATATAAATCTGCATCATTACCTGAAAGACCCCCGGCAAGCCTTTGAGCAAACATGCCGCGAATGCCCGGCTCTGCCTGCAGGTCTGCTACATTTAAAGGACGTTTGGTTCTGTCGTAAAACTTTACAAAAAAGCACTCTGAAAGAGCTTCTGTCAAAACGTTTCCGTCCGGTGTAAGCTCTGTTTCGCCTGTTAAAATAATTTTATATAAATCCTCTTTTACAAGACCCTGCTCTGCTACTTTAGCTAGTATCTCAGCATGCGTCGCAAGACCGGTTACATCTAAAGAAAGCGCCTGATGCCGCCGCAGACAAACAGGAATAAACTCCGTTTTCACACCCGCTTGCGTCACCTCGGCACAAACCACACCCTTGTCTCCCAGTTCATCAAAGCCTCGCCCTTCCGGACACCCCGGATACACACACAGGGTTTTGCCCAGCATGACCTCGTCATGGCTGTGCACGTGCCCCAATGCAAGATAAGAAAGACCCGAAGCGGCAATCATTTCCCGATTCACAGGATTATAACTCCCGCCGTTTAAATCTCCATGCATCAAAAGCACAGAGGGTCTGCCGGTTTCTGCCCGAAAATCATTTAACAAAGGCTCCGGTTCACTGGCACGGCTAAAGGAAACACCATAAACATCACAATCTGCCAGCTGGATGCATTCGGGTTCTGTTCCAAATATATGTACATTAGGTGAGAAGTCTGCCAGTCTATAATAGGATTGTTCCGATAAAGCATCGTGATTGCCGGCGGCAATCAACACCGGAACATCCCCCAACGAGGCAAAACCCTGACACAGAGTGCGAATCGTTTCCGCCTCTACGGATTCCTGGTCAAACAAATCTCCGGCAATGAGCAATGCGTCGGCCTTTTTAGCCAACTTTATAATAGAAAGAAACGTGCGGCGAAGCTCCGCCTGGCGAATCGCAGCCCGCCTGCTGCTCTCCAGACCGGAAAATGCCGTATCCAAATGTAAATCTCCGCAATGGATAAATTTCACCGCTGCACTTCCTTCCTTAAAATATAGTTTTACTTATATATTGTATCACATTTTTTCATGATTCACAAGGTTTTCTGCAAGACTTCACAAATTATTTCAAAAATTATTTTATTTTTATGAAAAATAAATATGGTAATTTTCAAATAAGTATGATATACTATATTTTGTAAACATATCGAAACGCACTTGATTTTGCATAAGGAGGTTACATTATGGCGATCAAAACAGAGAACGAGCGTGGCGCAATCATCATGAGCAACACCGTCATCGCCCACATTGCCGGCATGGTTGCCACAGGCTGCTACGGCGTTGTTGGCATGGCCTATAAAAACGCTGGTGACAGCTTTGCAAGCCTTTTAAAATGGGATACCATCACAAAAGGCATCAAAGTAACAACAGAAGATGACAAGATCAGTATTGATCTGCATATTATCGTGGAATACGGCGTTAACATCAAAGTTATTTCCGACAGCATTATCAGCAACGTCCGTTACAGCGTAGAGAGCATGACCGGCTTCCGTGTCGGACGTGTGACTGTCAACGTGGAAGGCATCCGCGTGGATTAATTTCGGAGGTGTACAACTTGATTTATACCATTGATGCCGCAGCACTGTGCAATGCGTTTACCTCTGCGGCCAATAAACTTGTAAACAACAAAAACATTCTGAATGATTTAAATGTTTTCCCGGTGCCGGATGGTGACACTGGTTCTAACATGTCTATGACCGTAACTGCCGCCGTCAGCGAAATCGCCGGCCGTAGCTTTGCCACAGTAGGCGAAGTGATGAACGTAATCGCCAGTGCCTCTCTGCGGGGCGCACGGGGCAACTCCGGTGTTATTTTGTCCCAGCTGTTTCGGGGCATGTCTAAACGGCTGAAAGACTGCAAACTGGCTGACGCTGTGGATATTTCTGAGGCCTTTGCCGAAGGCGTTGCCACAGCCTATCGTGCTGTTATGAAACCGGTTGAAGGCACCATGCTTTCTGTCTCTCGTGACGGTGCAGAGGGCGGCGCCGCTTATCTTTCTGATAATAATGAAATTTCGGCTCTGGTTTCTGCTGTTATTGCTGCAGCACAGAAGAGCCTTGATAAAACCCCTGAAATTCTGCCTGCATTGAAAGCAGCCGGCGTGGTAGACTCCGGCGGACAGGGTATTTTATACCTACTGGAAGGCGCACTTACTTATCTGGAAACCGGCGAAATCATTCCCCGAAAAGATGGCGAGGTGCTCCCCGCACCCAAAGCCGCCGCTACCAAGGTAGACAACGCCGATATTAAATTTGCATATTGCACAGAGTTTATCATTGAGAAAAATAATGCCAAAGCCTCCAGCAAGCTCTTTGCTGATAACATTCAGAAAAAAGGCGACTCCATGGTTGTGGTAGATGATGAAACCATTATTAAGGTGCACATTCACACCAATAACCCCGGCTATGTGATTGAAGAGGCTTTGAAATTGGGCGCCTTAATCAACATTAAGATTGACAACATGAAATACCAGCACAGCGAGCTGGTTGTTCAAGAAGAGACAAATGCACCGGCAGAACCGCCGATGCCCTATGGTTTTGCTGCCGTTGCAGCTGGCGAGGGCATGGAGGGGTTATTCCGGGATATGGGCGCGAGCCAGGTCATTCTGGGTGGACAGACCATGAACCCCAGCACCGACGACATTCTGGCTGCGGTAGACAAAATCAATGCTGAAACCGTGTTTATTCTTCCTAACAACAAAAACATCATCATGGCCGCTGAGCAGGTGCGTGATTTAACCGAAAAAAACATTTTTGTCATTCCCACCCGCTCCATTCCTGAGGGTATTTCCGCTATGCTGGCATTTTTGCCGGAAGCCGCACCCGAGGAAAATGCAGCCGCCATGCAGGAAGCAGCTTCACTAGTGAAAACCGGCAATGTCACCTTCTCTGTTCGTGACTTTTCGTTGAACGGCGAAACGTTGCCCAAGGGAAAAATCATTGGTCTCACAGGCAAAAACATTGTAGCCGCCGGTGACGACCCCGCTCAGGTTGCCAAAGAAATGCTCACCTCCATGGTAGACGAAGACAGTGCCATCATCAACGTGTTCTATGGTGAGGATGTCAGCGATGAGGATGCCGCTGCCCTGCAGGCATATTTAGAAGAAACCTACGATGCCTGCGACGTTTTGGTACACAATGGCAAACAACCCCTTTACTATTATATTGTTTCTGTAGAATAAACCCGCAAGGAGGACGCTGCACCCATGACTGAGCAGGGCTTAAACAGCAGCATATCCCAGCTTTCCGGCGTCGGTGCAAAGCGTGCCGCTGCTTTCTCCAGACTGGGTATTTCCACGCTGGCAGATTTACTGGCACACTATCCTCGTGCCTATGAAAACAGAAAAAACCTTAAAAAAATTATAGAACTTTGTCACGAAGAAACGGTCTGCATTCAGGCAGTCGTTTCTTCTTCTGTTACCACCCGTTTAATCAGAAAAAATCTGCGTGTACACACCGCTTGCGTGTCAGACGGCACAGGCTTTTTGGAACTGGTCTGGTTCAATAACCGTTTTTTGGAGCAGAGATTGAAAAAGGGCGAGACTTACATATTTTATGGCAAGGTCCGTCTAACACCTAAAAAACAAATGCAAACCCCCATTTTCGAACGGCTGGAGGAGCAAAAACAAACCGGCAAAATCATGCCCGTTTATCCTTTAACAGAGGGACTCACCCAAGCATTTGTGGCCGGTTGCGTTTCTCAGGCACTCCGCCTGACTAAAGGGCAGATGAAAGACTCCCTACCCGCCACCCTGCGAACCTCCAACCAACTCTGTGAAATCAATTTTGCTCTGGAAAACATTCACTTTCCCGCCGGCAGAAACGAATATGAAGCCGCTCGCCGCCGTTTGGCGTTTGAAGAGCTGTTTCTGTTTCAAACGGCTCTGTTTTCTCTAAAAAACCGTCAAACAGCCTGCCGTGCACCACAGTTAACTGCATCATCAGAGGCGTTTCTTGCATCTCTGCCCTTCCGTCCCACCGGTGCACAAAACCGTGTCATAGGCGAAATTATGACTGATATTGCCTCAGGCAGTGCTATGAATCGTCTTGTCTGCGGTGATGTTGGCTCCGGCAAAACTGCCGTTGCCGCCGCCGCCATATACGTTGCAGTGAAGAGTGGTTTTCAGGCTGCTTTTATGGCTCCCACAGAAATTCTGGCACAGCAACACTGCATGAGTCTCAAAAAACTGTTTGCCGGGCATGATATTCAAGTAGAGCTTATTTCCGGCTCTCTTTCTGCCAAAGAGCGTCGTGAAGCCCTTGCCCGCCTGAAAAGCGGCGTCTCACAAGTGGCTGTAGGCACCCATGCCCTTCTTTCTAATGATGTTCACTTCGCAGGTTTGGGTTTGGCCATCACTGATGAACAGCACCGTTTCGGTGTTGACCAGCGACGTCTTTTAACAGATAAGGGTGAAAATCCTCATGTTCTGGTTATGAGCGCCACACCTATCCCCCGAACGCTGGCACTGATTATTTATGGCGACCTGGAAATTTCCATTATCGACGAACTGCCCCCCGGCAGACAGAAAATTGATACCTTTGTGGTAAATGAAACCTACCGTAAACGCATTTATGCCTTTTTGCAAAAAGAATTAACCAAAGGCCATCAGGCCTATGTTGTTTGTCCCTTGGTGGAAGATAGCGAAACCGGCGAACTGCAGTCTGTCACTGCCTATGCTGAAAAGCTGAAAAAAAACGGTTTTTCGGCTGATGTCATCGGCATTCTCCATGGGAAAATGAAAACAGCTGAAAAAGATGCCGTTATGTCTGCTTTTAAAGCCGGCAGACTGTCTGTTTTAATCTCTACTACTGTCATTGAAGTGGGTGTCGATGTGCCCAACGCCACCATCATGATGATTGAAAACGCAGAACGTTTCGGCCTTTCACAGCTCCACCAGCTGCGAGGTCGTGTTGGTCGTGGGAGTGCCAAATCCTACTGCATTTTAATGGCACACAGCAATCAGGAGGCTGCCATGGCACGGCTTTCTGTGATGAAACAGGAAAATGACGGTTTCAAAATTGCAGAAGAGGATTTAAAACAGCGTGGTCCAGGTGAATTTTTCGGCACACGTCAGCATGGTCTGCCCGCTTTTCGCATTGCCAATCTCTATACTGACATGGTGCTTTTGCAGCAAACCACTGTGGCTGCCCGTGCCTATCTGGCAGAGAAAATTCCTTGCTCTTTAGAGGAGCAATCGCAAATTGCCAAAAAAATTGATGCCTTGTTTAACAATCATGTTACATTTAGCTGATTTTTCTTAAAAACACTTGACAATTAAAAGAAATTATGTAAAATAATATATGTATAATAGTATTTTACTGTCGAAAAATAGCTTTTCGGCAGCGCATAAGGATGGTTGTTGTTGAGAGTCATTGCAGGTTCAGCCAGAGGCACAAAGCTTCTCTGCCCTGACGGGTGGGCCGTGCGCCCTACCCACGACCGGGTGAAAGAAGCCGTTTTCAGTATGCTGACCGGGCACCTTCCGGGCAGCTTTGTGCTTGATTTATTTGCCGGAACCGGCGCGCTGGGAATCGAAGCTTTAAGTCGGGGTGCCGAGCATGCTGTTTTGGTTGATGTGTCAGAGGTTTCTTTAAAAACTGTGGCAGCCAACCTGGAAAAAACGCACCTGACGCATCGGGCACACCTTGTGAAAAGTGATTCTCTTGTTTATTTGCAAAAAACTGACGAGCAGTTTGATTTAATTTTTTTAGATCCGCCATATCAAGGGGATCATCTGGCAAACGCTTTAAAAACCATTGCCGAATGTGGCATCTTAAAGCCGGGGGGTATCATTTATTGTGAAACCGAAGGAGACCCTCCCGCTCAGGCAGAAGAGTTGTTCTGTGTCTTTCGTGATAAAAAATATGGCAGAGCCCGTGTTCTGCTTTTGAAAGAGTTGTGACTATGAGCATTGCGATATATCCCGGCAGTTTTGACCCCATCACCTGCGGACATTTAGATATTATTCGGCGCAGCAGCAAAATGTTTGACCGGCTTATTATCGCCGTGTTAAACAACGCATCAAAAAAGCCCCTGTTCACAGCAGAAGAGCGGGTGCAACTTATTGAAAAATCTATTGCAGGCTTGCCCAACTGTCAGGCTATGCATTTTGATGGTTTGCTGGTGGATTTTGCAGAGCAGCAAGGCGCTACAGCCGTGATTAAAGGGTTGCGAGCGATTACCGATTTTGAGTATGAATTCCAAATGGCACTTTTAAATAAAAAATTAAATTCTGACATCGAAAGCTTATTCATGGTTACCAATGCAAATTATTCCTACATCAGTTCTAGTATTGTAAAGGAAATTGCCTCCTTAGGCGGTGATTTTTCCGACTTGGTTCCGAATGAGATTTATGAAGATGTTAAACAAAAGATTGAGAAGGGGCGGTAAGAATGGAAATTTTAGAAATCATTGAGGCATTGGAAGATAAAATCGAGCATAGCTTCACAATTCCTTTTGTTGGTCGTGGCATCATTGATAAAGACATGCTGTTAGACCTTTTGCAAGAGGCAAGAATTAAGTATCCCGACGAAATGAAACAGGCAAAATGGGTAAAAGATGAGCGTCAGCGCATTATTGCAGATGCCCAGAAGGAAGCAGCTGCCATCATTAAGGGTGCAGAAGAAAAAGTGGCTGCCATGGTAGAGGAACATGAAATCACCAAGCAGGCATATGAAAATGCAAACCAGATTGTTGAAAGTGCGCAGGAGCATGCTCGTGAAATCAGACTGGGTGCCAATCAGTATGCTGACAATATTCTGCACACCATTGAAGAACACTTAATTTCTACCGTTGAAACAATTCGTGAAAACAGAAAAGATTTAAAGCGCTAAGCAACAAAACTACATAAACCGCCATCTGGTTTTAGATGGCGGTTTTCTTTATATAGTAAACCGGACAACCCATATCGGGCTGTCCGGTTCGTAAGGGGGGGGTGAATACTTCACCATGTATTTTGTGAGGTCAATATTAGTATGCCCCGCCCTGGTATTTCTATACATTCTGACTGAAATTTATTCTGCCGCCTCATCTGTTCCGTCAACAGCTTCCGGCTCTGCAGCAGCGGCCTCAACCACAACTTCCTCCATGCCGCTCTTATCAAAAGTTGTTTTCATAAACCGACCGTCTGCCGTTAGATACATCAGGTATCCGTCACGCACATTAAACATTTGACAAGCCTCTGCAACCTTTGTCTTTTCTGTGCCCGTTTTCTTAAACAGAGAGCTGGTATTGTCGGTATATTCCTGATAGTAAGTATCTTCACCCTCAAAACCAAAGACATATACCATAGCATCATTAACAACCGGCTCACGATAGGTGCCATCCAGTTCAGCAGCCTCTAGTGACAGCTTGGGCATGCCTGTTTCACTGTTTACGGTTCCGTCCAGATAATATATGGTGTCATTCAAAATATCAAAACTATAAACCGGTCCGCTAATCAGCTTGGTTGCATTGTTTCCGTTTCTATCCATGCAGTAAACTGCTCTTTCTGTCTGCTCCAGATAATAAATTTTATCTTTATAACAGTTAAACACCATGATATTCCAATCTGCCACACACTCCGGTTTCTTCTCGCCGATTGTCAGGCGATATAACCGGGTTTGATATCCGCTGCCGCCCTGCAGTGCTAATTGCTCTTGCATTTCCGGCGTCAAATTTTCAATGGGCTCCTGAGACACGTAATAAAGCTCATTGCCCACAAGGGTCAAGTAATAGAAAAAGCCGTCGGGGTCCTCAAAAATTCGTTCTGTTTCAGAACCATCTGTTTTTGTGCGGCAGATTGCCTGACCGGTGACCGCATCCACATAGTATAACCAATCTCCCGACACATTCAGGAAAATACCCTCAGCATCTCCAACCCTTGTTTTGGCTCCGGTTGCCTTTTCTTCTTTATGAATGGCATAGGACATATCAAGATAATACAGATTCTCTTCATCCGCCGCCAGACAACCTGACTGCAAAATGTTGCTGGTGGAATTACCACGCACCTGTTCTGATACCTCTGCCAGCTTTTTGCTGTTATCTATAGCCGCAAACCGGCTGTATGCCGTAAGATAATCCCCTTTCTTCATAGCACTGTTGCCTAAAAGCATCATCGAGCCTCTATATAATAAAGTAATCACAAGCCACAAAACAACCAAAGCTGCAATAACTGCCAGAGCCGTTACTACCACTTTCTTTCTTTTCCGCCGGCTTTCTGCTTTTTTCTGTGCGAGCTGTTCTTTTAGAGCCTCTTCCTTCTGGTGCTCTGCCACAGCTTGCTCTGCCAGTGTGTTAGTTAAAGCATCTTTCGAGGAGAACTGACGCATCACCACATCTTTTTCCCGTCCGCAACGAAGGCAGGTTTCCACTCCGCTTATATTCGGGCGGCCACAAACACAAACCCAGTGAGAACCGGCATCCTGTGCATAACACTGTGCATCAGCACCCGCTGCAGACAGCAAGCGTATGCGCTCATCATAATCCGGCTCAGTAATGGAAATCTCTGTCAGATCACCTTCTTTTATGTATGCCTCTCCCTCTGCAAAACGAACCTCTAAAAAGTCCACAGTAATGTGCTTGACATCAGGAAAATCTCGCAGGGAAACAGCCTTATTCTCAGCAAAATAGCTCTTTGGCTGTGCGGATAGCTCATCTAGAACCACCTGAACCTCTCCCAACTCGCCACCGTAGCCATCAAAGGCCCGAACCATAAAGGTCACGCCGACAATCACGCTGCCAGACAAATTAAAAAGCTTGAAAAGCGCATAAGGTTCTCCGGTTTTTGAATTGGTTTTCATGGTAACGCCCTGATTTTCCACAGGACATAACAAATCAAATTGCATGGTTAATGCCTCCTAAAAAATAGATAAATTAAAGATAAAATCACTATTATTTTATCATACATTTATAAAAATTACAACTTTTTTAAATAAAAAACTATTGACAAGCCTTAATTTCTTAGATATAATAGTATGGTGTATGAAAAGTGGTATGCATTAGGAGGTGGAGCACTTGCTCAGAACATATCAGCCCAACAAAAGAAAACGGAAAAAAGACCATGGTTTTAGAAACAGAATGAGTTCACGTTCCGGCAGAAAAGTATTGGCTAGAAGAAGACTAAAAGGCAGAAAGGTCCTGTCTGCATAGTTGTGAAAACCAGTCGCTGAGAGCTCATGCTTTTAGCGACTTTATTTCATGATTCCCTGCTACACGGGTTAAAACACATGAAGCAGACTATCAGTTTAAATAAAAACGAGCTGTTTTTGCAGGTATATAGAAAAGGAAAACGGTCATACCACCCAAACTATACATTACATTGTCTGCCAAACGGCTTGTCTGTGAACCGACTGGGAATCAAGGCCGGCAAAAAGTTGGCCGGCGCCGTCAGGCGAAACCGAGTTAGAAGACTCCTTAAAGAAAGCTATCGGCTCCTTGAGCCGGAGCTGAAAACAGGCTATGATTTGGTTTTCGCTGCAAAGGATGGATGTCTTTCATCTGATTCCCTGCAGGAAACTATGGGTGCGATGCGGCAACTTTTAAAGACTGCACGCCTTTTTGTTGTACCATTTAATGGGCAACGTGCAACGAACCAGGAGGCGCAAAAAAGTTTATGAAAAAACTTCTTATCGGCCTGATTCGACTTTACCAACGGTATCTTTCTCCATTAAAGAAACCGAGCTGTCGGTTTTTTCCTACTTGCTCCCAATATGCCATTGAGGCTATTTCTAAAAAGGGAGCCTTTTTCGGTACACTTTTAGCTTTCCGCCGGATTTTAAAATGTCATCCCTTTCATCCCGGTGGCTATGACCCTGTAAAATAGCAGTATTATCACCAAAGGAGGAAACGAAGTGGGTATTTTCGATATTATCAATATCCCTCTGGGATATTTGTTCCGATACATTTATTTGCTGCTACAGAATTACGGTTGGACCTTGGTGGTTTTCACGTTGATTACCAAGGCCATTTTGCTACCTCTAACCATTAAGCAGCAAAAATCTACTGCAAAAATGCAGGCCATTCAACCAAAACTGCAAGAACTTCAAAAAAAATATCAGTATGATAAAGAAAAGCTGAATCAGGAAACTATGAAACTGTATCAGTCCAACAACATCAACCCCATGGGGGGATGCTTGCCTCTGTTGATTCAATTTCCTCTCCTGATTGCTTTATATAATATTATTCGCAGCCCGTTAGCTTATGTGATTCAGTTAGGCAAGCATGGTCTGCCTACTATCTCGGAAGTGCATGCGGCTCTGGCATCATTGGGTTCTACTGTGGCTGCCACTGACCAGATTGGCATTGCTGCTGAAATGAACCGGTTTTCTACTGAACTGGCCGGCATTTTCCCTGATGCGAATCTTATGGAGATTGATTTTTCATTTTTCGGTTTAAATTTGGCTCAAACGCCCAGCCTTTCCACTCTGTCTCCCCTGCTGATTATCCCGATTCTGGCAGGTCTCACGACTTACCTGTCATCTTGGCTGACAACTAAAATGAGCAATCAATCCAAAAAGCAAGGTGCCGACAGCACCGATGGCACCATGAAGATGATGACCTATTTTTTCCCGCTCATGACTGTATTCTTTTCAGTTTCACTGCCTGCAGGACTGGGCTTTTACTGGACATTGTCTAACATCATTCAGATTATACAGCAATTCATTATGAATCGCTTTTTTCCGGTAACACCACCGGCAGAGCCTGCACCGAAGCATTACAGAGAGCGTGAGGCTGAAAGGAGAAAAAAATGAGTAAAACCGTAAAGAAGTCTGCCAAAACTGTGCAAGAAGCTATTGCACTGGCATTGGTTGATTTAAAACTGAAAGAAGACCAAGTGTCAGTTGAAATTATTGAAGAAGGCTCTAAAGGTCTTTTCGGCCTGGGTGCTAAAGACGCTGTTGTACAGGTCACTTCAAATGTTTCTGCTGAAGATCGTGCCAGAACTTTTTTAGAAGATGTTTTCGTCAGCATGGGCATGAGAATCAACATCGACATCACCTGCACCGACAAATTAATGTCCATCACCCTGTCAGGTGATAATATGGGCATTATCATCGGTAAGCATGGCGACACTTTAGATGCTTTAGAGCATCTGGTTAGCCTGGCTGTGAACCGTGGTGACAGCGATTATGTAAAGGTTGTGCTGGATACAGAGAACTATCGTGAAAAACGCCGCCAAACCTTAACCCGTTTAGCTGAAAATCTGGCATCCTCTGTTATCAACAATAAACGGAAGATTACGCTGGAGCCCATGAGCGCAAGCGAACGCAGAATTATCCATGCAACCCTCCAGAACAACAAGCTTGTTGATACCTACAGCATTGGCGAAGAACCCTATCGCAAGGTTGTCATTGCACTCAAAAAGAAATAAAACACAGAAAAAAGAGGCTACCATATTAAGCACACAGAGCATGAATAAAAATCTAATTTTGTAGGGGCGGTTGCCCACGAGCGTCCGAAAATATATAATTTTACGGGTCAATGTGGTCATCGACCCCTACATTTTTTGAATATTTATTTAGATAGAATGCTAGGTGTAACAACCTCTTTAATTTACACGGATACCATTCTATAAATTGTAAAGGCGGTGAAAGCATGGCAAGTCCACTGGCAGATAGAATTAGACCACAAACCTTAGCAGATTGCGTTGGGCAGCGCCATCTTCTTTCCGAGGGAAAAATTCTTCATCGCCTGATTACCTCCGGTTCTGTCCCTAACATGATTTTCTACGGACCCTCGGGCACCGGTAAAACCACTGTAGCCAATATTGCCGCCCGCTTATCCGGCAAAACTCTGTATAAGCTCAATGCCACCAATGCCTCAGTTTCTGACATTAAAGCAATCACCTCAGAATTGGGCGGAATTGGTGCACAGGGCGGGGTGCTTCTCTATCTGGACGAGATTCAGAACTTTAACAAAAAACAACAACAATCTCTGTTGGAATTCATTGAAAACGGTTCGATCACCCTGATTGCCAGCACCACTGAAAATCCCTATTTTTATATTTACAATGCCATTCTTTCCCGTTGCACTGTTTTTGAATTTTTACCGGTAGACGGGGAGGATATTCAAAGGGCACTCCATCGTGCTGTTACCATTTTAGAAGAAGAAACCGGCTCCCCCATCACGTTGGAAGAAGAGGCATTGGACCACCTGTCTCTTTCCTCTGCCGGCGATGTGCGAAAGGCATTAAACTCATTAGAACTTTGTGCACAGGCTGCTCCTCTGGCAAAGGACGGCAATTTGCTGATTTCACTTTCTCTGGCCGAGCAGTGCACCCAGAAAAAAGCTTTTCGGCACGATAAAGATGGCGACAGCCACTATGATGTGATCAGCGCTTTTCAAAAATCGCTCCGAGGCAGTGACCCTGATGCAGCCATTCACTATCTGGCCCGGCTTCTTTCCGGCGGTGATTTACTGATTGCCTGCCGCAGACTCATGGTGACGGCTGCAGAAGACATCGGTCTTGCCTATCCCCAGGCTGTCTCAATTGTTAAATCCTGTGTTGACTGTGCCCTGCAGTTAGGGCTCCCCGAAGCACGGATTCCTCTGGCTGAGGCTACCATTTTATTAGCCACGGCTCCCAAAAGCAACTCTGCCATCACAGCAATTGATGCTGCCATGCAGGATGTGGAGCATACCGACACCGGCGATGTGCCCCTCCATTTAAAAGACGCCCACTATAGCGGTGCTCAAAAAATGGGGCGGGGATTGACCTATGAATACCCCCATGATTATCCAAATCACTACACCCCTCAACAATATTTGCCGGATAAAATTAAAGATAAAATCTATTACCACGGCGGCGACAACAAAAACGAACAAGCCATCCGCCAGTATTGGGATAAAATCAAGAAAAGAGAACAGCCATGACAAATAGCTATCAGGGCTTTGCCCCTTTATATGACGCTTTAACTTTTGATGTGGACTACGAAAACATTGCCTCCTTCATCCATAACCGATTCCGGGAAAACGGTTTGGAAAGTGGCTTGGTGCTAGACCTGGCTTGCGGCACCGGCACCCTGACGTTGGCTCTGGCCAACCGTGGATATGAAATGCTGGGTGTTGACCTGTCTGAAGATATGTTGTCTGTGGCACGTCAAAAACCCAATGCTGAAAAAATTCTCTTTTTAAATCAACCCATGGACAGCTTTGAGCTCTATGGAACAGTGGATGCTATTGTCTGTGTGCTAGACAGCTTAAACTACCTGTTAGACCCCGCTGCTTTAGATGAAACCTTTCGGCTCTGTGCCAATTACTTAAATCCAAATGGTTTGCTGATTTTTGACGTGAATTCTGAATACAAATTCAGTTCTGTGTTAGCCAATGAAACCTACACATATGAAACTGATGATATTTTCTATATTTGGGAAAATGAATATAATCCCGAGTCCCGACTTTGCGACCTATATCTCACTTTTTTCTGCCAAGAGTCAAACGGCTTATACCATCGTGTTGATGAGGTGCACACTCAACGTGTTTATTCCGATGACGAACTGCAAAGGGCGCTTCAAAAGGCCGGTTTGACCACAACAGCAAAATATGACGGCTATACACACAATGCACCAACAGCTAAAAGTCATCGCATTGTTTATGAAGTAAAAAAACTGTGACGGAGGAATTCCATTGAAACAACTTATTTTGATAAAATACGGCGAAATTATTTTAAAAGGCTTAAATCGCCCCTTCTTTGAAGAAGCACTGGTAAAAAACATTAAATCAGCCCTTCCCAAAGATTTTAAGGGCACTGTCCACCGGGCACAGGCCACCATTTATGTTGAACCGGAGGAGCCGTCGATGATTGATGATATCATCCGCCGGCTGACAAAAGTGTTTGGCATCACCTCGCTCACCCGTGCCTTTGTGTTACCCAAAGATATTGAAGGCATTCAAAAGGGTTCTGCCGAGGCACTGGCTCCGGTGCTGCAGAACATTCACAGCTTTAAGGTAGAAGCAAAACGTGCCGATAAAAAATTTCCCCTCACCTCCCCACAAATCTGTCGTGAAGTGGGCGGCTATCTTCATGATGCTTTTCCTCACCTGACGGTGGATGTGAATCATCCGGATGAAACCGTTATGGTGGAGGTTCGGGAGGCATATGCCTATGTATACTGTGGCAGAGTTAAGGGGGCCGGCGGCATGCCCGTTGGCACCAATTCGAAAGCCACACTTCTTTTATCCGGCGGCATTGATAGCCCCGTTGCAGGCTACATGACTGCCAAACGTGGTGTAAAATTAAATGCAGTCCACTTTTTTTCCTATCCTTACACCGGCGAACGTGCCAAGGAAAAGGTGTTAACCCTGGCAAAAATTCTGGCACAATATGCACCCCGCCTGGATGTGCATGTGGTTCCCTTCACAGAGGCACAACTGGCCATTAAAAAGAACTGCCCCGAAGAGCAGCTCACAATTATCATGCGCCGGCTCATGATGCGAATTGCCGAACAGGTAGCACTGTCCACCGGAGCAAAGGCGCTGGTTACCGGCGAGAGCATTGGTCAGGTTGCCAGCCAAACCGTTGAGGCTCTGGCTGTGACTGATCAGGTCACAAGCATTCCTGTGTTCCGTCCGGTTATCGGAATGGATAAGGAAGAAATCGTCACCATTGCCCGCCAGATTGGTAGCTTTGAAACCTCCATTTTGCCCTATGAAGATTGTTGCACCATTTTCACACCCAAGCATCCTAACACCAAACCAAAGCTTGACAAAATCATGGAATCAGAACAACGTTTAGATGCAGACAAGCTGATTGCCGATGCCATAGCCGGCATTGAAATTATCAGAGTCTAGCCGGAATAGGAGTAAATTGCCATGTCAAATGCTGTAATTGAATTTTTTCAAGGCCTAAACCTCTCTAATGAACCTCTGGTATTTTTAGTGTCTATGTTGCCAATCGTTGAACTGCGAGGGGCAATTCCCCTGGGTGTAATCTTAAACATGAACCCCTGGGAGCTGTTTACATTGGCCGTCATTGGAAACATTCTGCCGGTGCCGTTCATCATTCTTTGTGCCAGACCGGTCATTAACTTCTTTCTGCGGGTGAAATGGCTGCGGCCTATTGGCAACTGGTTAGAAAACAAGGTGAGAAAAAATTCTCATAAAATCAACAAATATAAGGTCTGGGGACTGTATATTTTCGTTGCGTTCCCTCTGCCCGGCACTGGAGCCTGGACAGGCTCTCTGCTGGCTGCATTAATGGATTTACGCCTAAAAAATGCTTTCCCTTCCATTGTGTTGGGTGTTATTACCGCCGGTGTTATTATGATTTTCGGCAGCAGCATTGTAGATTTTCTCATCACAACAATATTTTAATAACATAAAAAAACCACCCCGCAGGGTGGTTTTTTGCTTACATTTATTCAGCACTGAAAGGCAGCAGTGCAATGTGTCTTGCACGCTTGATAGCCTCTGTGAGCTGTCTCTGATGCTTTGCACAGGTTCCGGTGATTCTTCTGGGAAGAATCTTGGCACGTTCAGATACAAAGCGTCTTAATTTTGCAGTGTCTTTGTAATCGATATAATCAATTTTATCCTGACAAAAGGCACAAACTTTTTTCTTTGCCTTTCTGGATCTCATGGGTCTTTCAGCCATGTGTTTTGCCTCCTTCCGATAATTTTCCGCTACTTCAGCTAAACATTAAAAGGGCAAATCTTCCTCTTCTACAGGCATAAAACCGTCGATATCAGCTGACGGCGCCTGCGGTGCGGCAGGCATAGGATCGGAATATGCCGGTGCGGGTTGAAAACCTGCGCCGCCCTCGTTTTTGCTCTGGGCAAACTCAACATCCTCCGCAATCACCTCTGTCACATACCGCTTATTTCCACTCTGGTCATCATAAGACCGGGTCTGGATTCTGCCATCTAAGGCAATCCGCATACCCTTCGTGAAATAACGGCTGACAAATTCTGCCGTTTTATTCCAGGCAACACAATTGATAAAATCTGCCTGACGCTCTTCACCCTGACGGGTAAAACGTCTGTCGCAGGCCACTGTGAAAGTGACAACAGCTGTGCCGGACTGGGTCGTCCGCAGCTCAGGATCACGGGCAAGTCGTCCCACTAAAACAACCTTATTCATGCATCCTCATTCCTTTCCGCAACGAAAAGTTCCTTTTGTTATTTGCTGATTTTTCTTTTTTCTTCCTTTTTGATTACGATGTCACGTAAGATACCATCGGTAATCCGGTAGATTCTTTCAAGCTCCTGCGGAAAATCCGGTTTGGCGCTGAACTGAATCAACACGTAATACCCTTCGTTTACATCATTGATGGGATATGCCAGTCTGCGCTTGCCCCACTCGTCAACAGATTCAATCTCACCTGCGTCAGAAATCAATGATTTAAACTTCTCAACAAGGGCAGTGATTTTTTCTTCTTCTAAAGAAGCGTCAACCACGAAAATGGTTTCATACTTGTTGATTACTTCAATCATCTTTTTCACCTCCTTCTGGACTTTGGCTCTTTGACAGGCAAAGAGCAAGGATATTGTAATATAACATTATAATTATATCCAACATTCAGTTATTTGTCAAGCACTTTTTATCAAATGCCATAAAGATTCCGCTTGTTAGTGGCACAAACCGCCGTTTGAACCTATCTTTTTCGCTTATTTCATTGACAAATATTTTGCATTCTTCATCAGATAATCCACGCCGGAAACAATGGTCAGCACTGCTGCCAACCAAACGCAAACATCAATCACAAGGTTTTTGCCAAACCAGAGTGCTAAGGTCAAGGCAATAAACTGCCACATGGTTTTGGCCTTGCCCCAAATGCTGGCTGCAATCACGTTTCCCTCCGATGCCGCCGCTATGCGAATGCCGGAGACAATGAATTCTCTGGCTAAAATAATCACTGTGACCCAGGGAGACACCTCTCCTGCAGCATTTAAACAAACCAACGCCGCCGTTACCAGCATTTTATCAGCCAAAGGATCCATAATCTTTCCAAAATTAGTCACCTGACCATTTTTTCTGGCTAAATAACCATCCAGCCAATCTGTAAAAAAAGCCAGAACAAATAATAACACGGCAATGTATCGGGAATAAGAAACCCACTCATACATCATAAAAACCATAAACAAGGGCACCATCAGCACCCGCAGAAGTGTTAGTTTATTCGGTGTATTCATTCGCCGCTCCTTTCTCAGCTCTCAGCTAAAACTGCACGACCTATCAGTTCATAGGTGTCTGCATGTAAAATTTCTACCATGACAAATTCGCCGGACATATGCTCATCTTCAGATGCAAAATAAACGGTGTTGTCCACCTCCGGTGCATCGCCGGCCGTTCTGCCGAAATACATCAGGCTGTCTTCGTCATAACCCTCTATCAAAACTTCAACAAAGTCTCCGATTTTCTCCCGCTGCAGCTCCATTGAAATAGTTTCCTGAGCTTTTAAAACCGCCTCAGCTCTTTCTGCCTTCACATTGTCAGGCAACTGATCAGGCAATTGTGCTGCCGACGTGCCATCCTCCTGAGAATAGGCAAAGGCACCCAAGCGGTCGAACCGCATTGTTTGAACAAACGAAAGCAAGGTTTCAAATTGCTCTTCTGTCTCACCGGGAAAACCTGCAATCACCGTTGTGCGCAAAACAATGCCCGGCACGCGACTTCTCAGCTTTTCAATCAATGAAAGCAGTTGCTCATGGTTCAGGTGACGGCCCATGCGTTTAAGCACCTGACTGTCTGCATGCTGGATGGGAATATCCATATATTTAACCAGCTTTTCTTCTTTTACAAAGACATCAATCAACTCATCGGTAATCATTTCCGGATATAAATATAACACCCGTACCCAACGGAGTCCGGAAATGGCACACAAACGCCTCAACAACTCCGGCAGCTGATAGTCTCCGTATAAGTCAATCCCGTAACGAGAGGTGTCTTGTGCGATAACAATCAATTCACGAACGCCGGACTCTGCCAACTTCTCTGCCTCGCAAACAATCTCTTCCATGGGACGGCTTCTATATTTGCCCCGCAATTTTGGAATGATGCAATAGGTACAGTGATTGTCGCAACCATCGGCAATTTTGCAATAAGCCATATAACCGGGAGTGGCCAGCATTCTGCTTTCCGACTGCAAGGGGTCATTCATGTGTCCATATAAAACCACCTGTTCGCCACTGAAGGCACGACTGATAACCTCGGCAATTTTCGGATAGTCACCGGTACCTACCACTGCATCAACCTCCGGCAGCTCTGACAGAATTTCATCATGATACCGCTCGGCCATGCAACCGCAAACAATGAGCAGACGGCAACGGTTCTCTTTATAAGCCGCCATTTCCAGAATCGTTTGTATTGATTCCTCCTTAGCTGAGTCAATGAACGCACAGGTATTCACCAAAATAACATCCGCCTCAGCCGGATTGGACACAATTTTGTGACCCTCTCCGTCTAAAATGCCCAACATCACTTCAGTATCAACCAGATTCTTAGCACAACCCAGAGAAACAATTCCGATATTCAAGTTTCTCACCCTTTTATTCTGCATCAGCAGTTGTTTCACTTTCAGCAGCTTCTTCTGCCATTTGGTGTTCAGCTGCTTCTAAAGCTTCCACCTTGGCCATATATTCTGCCTCCCGTTCTGCCTCCTGCTCCTTGGTTTCATTCACGATTAAAATTTCGCCCTCGGCAATTTCCTCCACTGCCTTGGTGATGCTTCTGGCACCGTCAATGCTCTTCTCCTCATCTTTAGCTTCCTCCAGAATATCACGGGCACGCTTAGAGGCTGCAATAACCAATGAATAACGGTTGCCTGCCTTTTCCATCAAATCCATAATTGAAGGGTATAACATCATAATGTATCAATCCTTTCCTTTGCTTGCAAAATTTTTTGAATCCAACTGCCGTTCCGCTCCATCCGCTGTTTTTCTGCCTTAATGATGGATGCAAAATCTTCTACTGCCTGGTCAACACAATCAGTTTCATTTATTAGTATGTAATTATACTTATCCATATTCGAGCATTCCCAAAGTGCTGTTTTCAGCCGTTCGGCTACCACCTCAGGACTTTCAGTGCCCCTGCCGGAAAGCCGCCGCTCTAACTCTTCAAGACTGGGGGGCATGACAAAGATAAACACAGCCTCAGGGAATTTACTTTTAACCTGCATAGCACCCTGAACTTCAATTTCCAGAATCACATCCTTGCCTTCTGCCAGAAGCGCCTCCACTTTTTTTCTGGGGGTTCCATAATAGTTTTGACAGAAACAAGCCCATTCAATCAGCTCATGATTGTCAATCATAGAGCGAAAGTCTTCTTCTTTTGTGAAATAATAATTCACACCGTCTACTTCACCTGGGCGGGGATTTCTTGTGGTAGCGGAAATAGACATGTGAATGTCAGGATACTTGTCCATCAACGCACGGCAAACCGTTCCCTTGCCGGCACCGGAAGGACCCGATACCACCAGCAAAAGACCTTTATTCATCCTCTTCCTCCTCTTCCTCCAGCAATGCCTCCCCGTTTTCATTCAAACGGTTAGCAACGGTGGTGGGTTGCAGTGCCGACAGCACAATGTGGTCACTGTCCATAATAATCACCGCACGGGTACGCCGCCCATAGGTAGCGTCAATGAGCATGCTCCGCTCTCTTGCCTCTTGAATCATGCGCTTAATGGGCGCCGACTCAGGGGAAACTACTGCTACAAGCCGGTCTGAGGATACAATATTTCCAAAGCCGATATTAATCAGTTTCATGCCTGCACCTTCCTACAATCTATTCAATATTTTGAATTTGCTCTCTTAACTTTTCAATTTCCGCCTTCATGTTAACCACAAGCTTAGAAATGCGAAGGTCGTTGGCCTTAGAGCCAATGGTGTTAACCTCCCGGTTCATTTCCTGCACCAAAAAGTCCAGTTTTCGGCCAATGCCCTCTGCCTCTGATAAAATGTTTTCTAATTCAACAAAATGACTCCTTAGACGAACCGTTTCCTCGCTGACGCAGAATTTATCTGCCATCAGGGCCACCTCAGTTAAAAACCGGGATTCTTCAACAGGCACATCGCCCAAAAGTTCCTTCATTCGCTCCCGAAGCTTTTCTGCATAGGCATCAGCCATGCACGGTGCAAATTCCTCCACCTTTGAAAGGTCAGAGAGAACATTGGCCGCACGATGCCGCAAATCGGCAACCATGCGCTCTCCTTCACGCTGACGCATTGCCTCAAAATCATCCACCGCTTTTTCCAGACACTCAAAAACCATCTGCCAGATGGCCTCCTGGTCCTGCTCCTCCTGACGGGCAATGAAGATATCTGTAAACCGGGTTAAATCAGACAACACGATCTCCTGATTAATGTTACAGGTCTTGCGGATTTCTGTCAGCACCTCGTAATAATTTTTCAAAAGGTCTGTGTCAAGCGACACTGCCTTATTCTGGCTTACATAGCTTTCAAAATAAACAGAAACATCAATTTTACCCCGACGGACACGCTTGCCGATATAATCCTTGATTTTATCCTCTAAAAACATGTACATTCGAGGCAATTTGACATTGATGTCGCAATACCGATGATTCACGCTGCGCAAATCAATGACAATTTTCTTTTGTGCATCAATGCTCTCAAACCGCCCGTAGCCGGTCATGCTCTTTACAGTGCTCATGCTCTTCCCTCTTTATTCTAAAATTATTTATGTTGCTCTAAGTAAATCATCAATACGGATACATCTGCCGGACTCACTCCGGAAATCCGACTGGCCTGACCCAATGAACGGGGACGAATTTTCGTCAGCTTTTGCCGGGCCTCCAGCCGCAAACCATCAATCTGCATGTAGTCAATATCCTCTCCAAGTAGCTTGTCCTCCATTTTTCGAAAGGCCTCTACCTGCCTCAGCTGGCGGTTGATATATCCCTCATATTTAATTTGAATCTCTGCCTGCTCTGCCTCCGGCCGTGTCAACTGCGGACGCTGGGGGTCAACAGGCGCCAGTAAATCATATGTAAATTCAGGTCTTCTCAAAAGCTCTCCAAGCCGGATGCCGGTTGCAATATCTGCCGAGCCGTGCTCTGCGAGAAATTGCCGCACCTTCTCCGAGGGCGGAATCACCGTTGCTTCTAACCGCTTGATTTCCTTTTCAATTGCCTCTTTTTTCTTTAAAAACCGCTGATAGCGCTCCTCGCTGATAAGACCGATTCGATAACCGATGGGGGTCAGGCGCAAATCGGCATTATCCTGCCTGAGAAGCAACCGATATTCTGAACGTGAGGTCATCATTCGATATGGCTCAGGTGTTCCCTTCGTTACCAAATCATCAATTAATGTGCCAATGTAACTTTGAGAACGGTCAAGCACCAACGGTTCTCTGTTTAATAACCGAAGGGCTGCATTAACACCTGCAATTAGACCTTGGGCCGCCGCCTCCTCATAGCCGGAGCTGCCGTTAAACTGCCCGGCGCCGTAAAGTCCCTTGATTTTCTTAAATTCCAAGGTTGGCAGTAGCTCTGTGGGGTCCACGCAATCATATTCAATGGCATAGGCCGTTCGCATCATTTTCACATTTTCAAGCCCGCTAATGGTGTGAATCATGGCAAGCTGCACATCTTCCGGCAAGCTGCTGGAAAGACCCTGCACATACATTTCTTCTGTCTGTTCCCCCATGGGCTCTATAAAAATCTGATGCCGGTTTTTATCGGCAAACCGCACTACCTTATCCTCAATAGACGGGCAATATCGTGGACCAACCCCCTCAATTTTGCCGCCAAACAAGGGGGAGCGATGCAAATTATCACGAATGACCTGATGGGTTTCTTCATTGGTATAGGTCAAATAACAGCTAACCTTATTTTCGCCGGGATTCTCCGTTTCAAAGGAGAAAGGCGTGACAGGGTCGTCGCCCTTCTGCTCCTCCATTTTAGAAAAATCCACGCTGCTCCGGCTAACCCTGGCCGGGGTACCGGTTTTAAAGCGGCGGAGCACAACGCCATGAGAAGCCAAACTGTCAGACAGCCTGTCCGCCGGAAATAAACCATCGGGACCGCCGCTATAGGACACATCCCCGATAATGATTTTTCCCTTCAAAAAAGTACCGGTGGCGAGAATCACCGCATCGGCCTCGTAATAAGCACCGGTATGGGTAATCACACCGCAAGCCGCTTCGTTTTCACAAACAAGGCGCACAATTTCCGCCTGTTTAACATCTAAATGCTTTGTTTTTTCCAGAGTATGCTTCATTTCTGCCTGATAGGCACGCCTATCGGACTGAACACGCAAAGAATACACAGCCGGTCCCTTGCCCCGATTTAAAATGCGGGACTGAAGAAAGGTTCTGTCTGCCGCCTTTCCCATTTCGCCGCCCAGTGCGTCAATTTCCCGGACCAAATGCCCTTTGGCCGTTCCGCCGATAGAGGGATTGCAGGGCATGTTGGCAATAGAATCTAAATTAATGGCAAATAAAGCCGTGGCAACACCCAGGCGTGCAGAAGCCAGTGCTGCCTCGCAGCCGGCATGTCCGCCGCCCACAACCACAACACCATAATGACCTGCATAATAAGATGCGCCCTCGGGCAATACTCGTTCTTTCATATGTCAACCCTTCTGAATCTCTCGGTGAAAACCATTATTTATGCATACCATAGGCATACTATCATATTGTATCATTTTTTTACCCGCTGTGCAACATAAATTTGTAATTTTTTCTTTAGTTTAAGTAAAAATCATAATAAATAGAAGAAAAATCATTACAATTTCATTAAAATTTTAGATTTTAGTTGACGAAACGTGAATAAGTATATATAATTATTTTATATGTTTTGCGTGTATATGTTTTACGTGAAAAGATGAAGGAGGAGAGCAAAAATGGGCAAAAGCATCACAAAACTTGTGATTGCAGTCTTAGTTATTGCCTTGGGTGCGTATATCGCCCTGTTCGGTTTTAACATTCAAATGTTTGGCTGGCACATCAGTTATCCGTCCGCCTTGGATGAGGAAAATGGTATCAGGCAGGGACTTGACCTTGTCGGCGGTTCGGTTATTACCTATGAGGCACAGACAGAAACAGCAGAGGATTCTGATATGGAATCCGTTGTAAGCGTTTTGAGAGAACGTCTTGATTCACTGGGGTACAGTGAAGCAACTGTTACCCGCCAGGGTGACAAAAAGGTGCGGGTGGAAATTCCTGCTATTCAAGACCCCGAAGAGGCCGTACAAACTTTGGGACAAACAGCACAGCTATCCTTTCGGGATGCAGACGGCAACGTGGTTTTAGAGGGAACCGATGTAGCCAAAGCCACAGCAGCCTTCGGCCCGGTTACAGAAAACGGTGCCAGTGTTCACCATGTTCAGTTGCAGCTTAACAACAGCGGTGTGGACAAGTTTGCCAAGGCAACGGCAGCAGCTGCTGCACGCAAGGGCGACCAAACCAATTTCATTGCCATTATGTTAGATGACAACATCATTAGTCAACCAATGGTTGATGAAGCCATCAACTCATCCACTTGCGTTATTTCCGGCGGCTTTACAGATTCCTCACAAAGCCAGGAACTGGCCATGCTGATTAATTCCGGTAACCTGCCGTTCTCAATTAAAGATGTTGAGCTGAGAAGCGTGGGCCCTACTCTGGGTGAACACGCACTGGAAACCAGCCTGTTTGCTGCTGCAATTGGTATTCTGTTGATTCTCATTTTCATGGTAATTATCTACCGTTTGCCCGGTCTTGTGGCTGATGTTGCGCTGATTGCCTACATTGCCATTGTGGCATTTATCATGTCTTTGTTCAGAATCAACCTGAGCCTGCCGGGCATCGCCGGCATCATTCTTTCAGTGGGTATGGCTGTTGATGCCAACGTCATTATCTTTGCCAGAGTGAAAGAAGATTTGGCTCTGGGCAAAACCGTTAAATCCTCTGTGGAATCCGGCTTTAACCGTGCTTTTGTTGCTATTGTAGATGCCAACATTACCACATTGATTGCCTCTGTGGTTCTTTATTGCTTCGGCACCGGCCCCATTCAGGGCTTTGCCATTACACTGGGCATTGGTACTGTTGTCAGCATGTTCACCGCCATTGTTATAACGAAGTTCCTGCTCCGTCAGGTGGTTGGCCTGAAGCTTAATAATCTGAGCCTCTATGGCGTGAAAAGGGGGAACGACCGTGTTTAAAATTGTTGAAAAATTTAAAATTTTTGCGCCTATTTCACTGGTTATTATTTTGATTGGTGCTATCATGTTCGGCGTATACGGCGGTTTTGTACAAGACGTAGACTTTGCCGGCGGTATGACAATGTACATTGACATGGGCAAGGATGTTAACTTAGACGAGCTGTCTCAGCTGGTTATTGACAGCACCCCAGATGAGGTAACACCCACCGTTCAGCGTTCAGACGGAACCCAGGTGGTTATTAAAACCACGCCCATTTCAACCGAAGAGCGCGAAGCCTTGCAAACAGCTATATTAAAAAAATATGAACTGGAACAAGGTGCTGTTCTGCAGGTGGATAACGTTAACGCAACTGTGGGCGGCGAGTTGCGCCGTCAGGCATTAAAAGCAACGCTGATTGCCGCAGTGCTGATGCTGGTTTACATCACCATTCGCTTTGAAATGAGAACCGGTCTGGCAGCCGTAATCTGCCTGCTGCACGATATTTTAATTATGCTGGCAGTATATGCCATTTTCCGGATTCCCATTAACAGCAACTTTATTGCAGCTATTTTAACCATTGTGGGTTACTCAATCAATAACACCATCGTTGTGTTTGACCGCATTCGTGAAAATTATGCAAAAAACAAACGGGCACCCTTTGCTGAGACCATTGACATGAGCATTAAGCAGACTCTCACCCGTTCCATCAACACAACCATCACAACCCTGCTGCCGGTTATCATGCTGTTTATTTTCGGCGTGACCTCCATTCGTCAGTTCACCATTCCTCTGATGGTAGGTCTTGTTGCCGGCACTTATTCTTCCGTTCTTCTGGCAGGCCCCATTTGGGTGTTCTTAAAGAATGCACAGGTAAAACGGAAAAAGAAAAAACTGGCCAAGAGATAAAAAACTTATACAGGGCAAAGATTAATCTGTTCTCAAAGAGCTGTCACACCAAGGTGTGACAGCTTTTTACTTAAGCTTTATTAAATGCGTAAAATCCTACTTCCCAACCACATTTTAAGTTCATGGTTTGTGTCCAAACCATGAACATTTTTATATAAGAATTGATTTTGCAGTAATTTTCTGGTAAACTATATATAAATATTTATAAATATTACTATGCTTACCCAGAAAGTGAGGTCATCATCATGACAGATTATACACAATTAATTAATGCATACACCGACATGGCGCGCTCTTGCAATGCCATTGATCCCGCCTTATACGGAAAGTTCGATGTCAAACGTGGCCTCCGTGATATTAACGGCAATGGTGTTTTAGCCGGACTGACGGAAATTTCAGAAGTCTGTTCTCATAAATTAGAAAACGGAGAAAAGGTGCCTTGCATCGGCGAGCTTTACTATCGGGGCATTAATGTAAAAGATATTGTAACCGGCTTTATCTCCGAAGACCGTTATGGTTTTGAGGAAGTCTGCTATCTTCTTCTGTTTGGTAAACTGCCTGATAAAAAGCAATATCAGACCTTTTGCGATTTATTAAATGACCTGGCACCGTTGCCGGAAGAATTTGTCCGCAACACCATTATGAACACTCCCAGCCCCGATATGATGAACTGCTTGGCCAGAGGGGTTCTCACTCTTTATGCCTACGACCCCAAAGCAGACGACACCTCTATGGAAAATGTTGTGTTTCAGTCGCTTCGCCTGATTGCCCAATTCCCCTCTTTGGCTGTTTATGGCTATCGGGCATATTCCCATTATTACCACAAGAAAAGTCTGGTTATTCGTGGGCCTAGAAAAGGTCTTTCTGTTGCAGAAAACATTCTGCGCATGCTGCGAAAAGATGCCAGTTACACAGAGCTTGAGGCCCGCCTTTTAGACCTTGCACTGGTGCTCCATGCTGAGCACGGCGGTGGAAATAACTCCTCTTTCACCACTCATGTGGTCACCTCCTCCGGCACAGATACCTATTCCTCTGTGGCAGCTTCCTTAGGCTCTTTAAAAGGGCCACGTCACGGCGGTGCTAACATTAAAGTTGTGCGTATGTTTGATGATATTAAAGAAAACGTGAAAAATTGGCAGAACGACAGCGAAATCAGTGACTATCTTGCCAAAATTTTAAATAAAGAAGCCTTTGACCGTTCCGGTTTGATTTACGGTATGGGACATGCTGTTTACAGTCTTTCTGACCCCCGTGCCAGCATTTTAAAACGATATGCCAAAGAGTTGGCTGTGGAAAAGGGCCTGACCGATGAATTTGCACTTTATGAAAAGGTAGAGCAGTTAGCACCACAGGTTATTGCCTCTGTCCGCCGGATTTACAAGGGCGTTAGCGCCAATGTTGATTTTTATTCCGGCTTTGTTTACAGAATGCTGAATCTGCCGCCGGAGTTATACACCCCTCTTTTTGCTGTTGCCAGAATTGTAGGATGGAGTGCACATCGTTTAGAAGAAATTAATAATGCCGGAAAAATCATTCGTCCGGCATACAAGGCCATTAAAGATCAGGTGCCTTACGAAAAAATGGACAGACGATGAATTTTTTCTTTACAACACCGCCATTTTGTAGTATGATAAATGAGAAATACGGAAAAATCAAGAGCGAGGAATCAGAATGATTATTAATTTTGACAGAACAGCTGCTTACCGCTGCCCCAGCTGCGGTGAAATTTCCTTTGGCAGCTTTTCCATGTTTGAACTATCCGGAAAAAAAGGTGTTAGCCTGCAGTGTGACTGTGGCCAATCCGATTTAGTGATTCTGCCGGAAAACAAAAATAACTTCATTGTTTCAGTAGATTGCATTGTTTGTGATGAAAGCCATAAATTTTCCCTGCCCTTTCAGGCGCTGGCCAAAAAAGATTGTGTAGAATTTTCCTGCCCTAACGTGGTTGTGGGGCTGGTGTTTATCGGCAGAAATGAGGCTGTTCACAATGCTGTCGTTCGCAATGAGCATTACATTGAAGAGGTTATCTCTGCCTGTGGCTTGGAGCATACCGGAAAAAACGGCGTAACCATGCTGAAGGCACTGGATAAAATTCAGGAGCTTTCAGATAACGAGAGCCTGTACTGTGAGTGTGGCTCTAACATGATTGATGTTGAGGTTCGAGAAGATGATTTGGTGTTGGAATGCTGCATGTGTGGTGCCACTGTTACCCTTTCGGCAGACACGATTCGCAACAGCGATTTTTCTCACTTAAACCAGCTGATTCTCAAACGAAAAAAATAATTTCATCCACATATAAACAACCCGGCGATACGCTATATCGCCGGGTTGTTTATTACATTTTTGAACGCAACCGCCTTCTGAAAAGGTGAGACTTTAGGTCCTTGGCATTAAAGGGAATTAAAGGATATAAATATCCTTTACCCGTCACGGTTTTATTACTTGCCAAAAGAACCACAATGAAAACTAGGCCCGCGAGAAAACCCCAGCCTTTAAAGAAATACGTTAAAAGCAACAAAATGATACGCATGAATTTAAACGCATAGCCTAGCTCAATGCTTGGCTGTGTGAAGCTGGCAATGGCAATAAAGGACATATACAAAATGGTGTCTGGCACCATCCAGCCGGATTTAACAGCGAAATCACCCAACAGCAGTGCCCCGATGATGCTCAATGAGTTGCCCAACATGTTGGGCGTGTTGACCGAAGCCAGCCGCAAAACATCAATGGCAGCCTCCAGCATCAGTAGCTGAATGATAATCGGCACCGATGCAGGCGCCGATATCTGCAAAAAGGATAGGCTTTCCGGTAGCCGGTCTATGTTCTCCACCGCCAGAAGCCACAAGGGTGACAGTATTAAGGTAAACAGAAAAACCATATTCCGCACAAAGCGGATATATCCCCCCACAACCGGCGGAAAGTAATAGTCGTTGGGTTCTTCTGTGAAGCTGAAAATGGAGGTGGGCATCACCATGGCCTGGGGAGCATTGTCTACCAGAACAATAATATTCCCCTCCAGCACCGCCGCTGCCGCGGAATCGGGTCGTTCGGTATAGCGGACCTTTGGAAAGGGGTTATACCACCGCTGCTTCACCAGACATTCCGTTAGACTCTCCATATTCATCGTCAGTGAATCCACCTTGATGCCGTTGATTTTTTCACGAATGATAGAGAGCTCATCCTGCTTGACAATATCCTCCATATACACAATTGCCACATCGGTTTTAGACCGGCCGCCCACATGCACAAGCTCCACAATCAGCTTAGGGTCCCTGATGCGCCTGCGAATGAGTGCTGTATTCCAAATGACCGTTTCCACAAACCCGTCCCGTGAGCCACGCATAACCCGTTCCTTCTCCGGCTCGCTGACGCTTCTTGCCGGATATTCACGCAGGTCCAGAATGAGGGCACCCTCTAAACCATCTACTAAAAATACGCTTTTCCCCGCCAGAAGCTGTGTGACCACATCTTCGGTTTTTGTGTACACATCCACCTCAGTATAGGTGATGAACTTGCTCACAAAATCCCACAGGTCTTTGGTTTCTTGAATCTGTTGGGGTGTGATATCAAGAAGACGGCTCACCATTCGCTCCATGACAATATCGTTTAAAAAGCCGTCCAGATAGTAAAGCATGCCGGTGCGTCCGCCAAAATTAAAAGTGCGAAACAGTAAATCCTGACTTTTATTCACCGGAAGAATGGCATCTAAAATTGCTTTATTTTCTGTAATATCTTTTTTTAAAATCATGTTAACACCTCAAAAGCTCATACTTCCATTTCGCTATCGGCTATGAGTGCCGTTTGATATTTTTCCAGAATATTTTTCTCTAAGGTGTCTCGCATGTCCATATTGATGGGGTGTGCAATGTCTTTAAACTCTCCCTCCGGTGTTTTTCTGCTGGGCATGGCAATAAACAGCTTATCTGCCCCCTCAATAACCTTAATGTCGTGAATCACCAGAGCATTGTCGAAGGTGACAGAAACCACCGCCTTCATTTTGGATTCCAAGTTGATTTTTCTGATTCTGATATCCGTAATCTGCATTTGTCATAACTCCTTTGTCAACAATATTATCTATATTTTGGGCTGTCAGCACGGAAATATACGCAAATTCAAAAAAAGGCTTTTATTTTTTTGTGATATGTAATATAATATATAATAATATTACATATTTTTTTATTCTTTATTGAAACGGAGAGGCTAGCATGGAGCAATTCAACCTGAATGCACTGGATAGACAAAAAGCCATTCACATGATTGGCATTGGCGGCATCAGCATGAGTGCCTTAGCAATGATTTTAAAGGAGGACGGTTTTGCCGTCACCGGTTCAGATTATAAAGACAGCGATGCGGTGCAATCCTTAATCGCCTCAGGCATTCCTGTTGCCATTGGCCATTGTCCCGAAAATGTTGGTTCCCCCGCTGCCGTTGTTTACACTGCTGCCATCAGTCAGGATAATCCCGAACTTTGCCACGCCAAATCTCTGGGGATTCCTGTTGTGGAGCGGTCTGTTTTATTGGGTGCTATTATGAAGCGCTATGAAACTCCCATTGCCGTCAGCGGCACACACGGAAAAACCACCACCACCTCTATGCTGTCCCAGGTGCTTTTAGCAGCCGACCTTAATCCCACCATTCTGGTGGGTGGCATTCTCCCCTCCATTGGCAGTAATTTGCATATTGGCAGCCGGAACCATCTGGTGATGGAGGCTTGCGAATATTGCGGCAGTTTTTTAAAGTTTTTTCCGAAAATCAGTTTGATTCTCAATGTAGAAGAAGACCATTTAGACTATTTTAAGAATATTCAGGAAATTATTGGCTGTTTTCATGCCTTTGCAGAAAAAACGCCAAAAGGCGGTGCTCTGATTGTCAACGGCGATGACCCCAATGCCATGACCGCCGCTAGTGGTGTGAGCTGCCCTGTCATCACCTTTTCAACCGAGAATAAAAACGCCGATTTTTATGCTGATAACATTCGGTACACAAATGCCGGATGCGGACAGTTTACGGTTTTAAAAAAGGGAGAGCCCTTCATGGAGGCTGTGCTGTCGGTGCCCGGACCTCACAACGTGAAAAATGCGCTGGCTGTTATTGCGGCCGCCGACCTGCTGAGCGTTATGCCCGCACAAATCCAAGAGGGATTTAACAATTTCTCTGGCACACGCCGCCGCTTTGAGGAACGGGGTTTATGTAATGGTGCACGGGTCATTGATGACTATGCCCACCACCCCACAGAAATCAAAACCAGCCTCCGCACAGCAAGAGCTGCAACCGCCGGCAAGGTCCTTTGCGTTTTTCAGCCTCACACCTATACCCGTGCTTATAAATTAAGAGAAGAATTTGCCGCCAGTTTTGCCGATTGCGACAGTGTAATCGTAACGGATATTTATGCTGCCCGTGAGAAAGATACTGGTCTTATCACTTCCCGTCAGCTGGCTGAAGATATTCAAAGCGTTTCTCATAACGCTGAATACGCTGAAAGTCTAGAAGTTGCCGAACAGCGCTTGCGGGAGCGTGCCCAGGCAGGAGACCTGGTGATCACCTTAGGTGCAGGCGATGTAAACCGCATTTGTGAAAATCTTGTGAAAAACAGGGCATAAAATTCCAAATGTTATAATAGAATATACCGTATGATTATCGGGCGGAGAGTCCCTCTGCCCCCACGTAAGAAGGGAGACATACGGTATGTTAAACTGCATAGAAGACAACGAGGCCTGCGTCATTGGCGTGGTCTGCGGCTATTTGACCTACAGCCATGATGTGCACAGCGAACGTTTCTACCGCTTTATGCTCCGCTCAGACCGTCTGAGCGAAAACAGCGACTTAATCTGTGTAACCATTTCAGAAAAAATGCTGACAGATATCAGCATTGATATAGGCATGCGTCTGGCCATCAGCGGACAGTTCCGCTCCTATAACAACTACACCGGTCAGGGAAACAAATTGGTTTTGACCCTCTTTGCCAAGGACGTGCGCCTGGCAGATGAGTCTGATGAACCGGTGAATGAGATTTATTTAAATGGCTATGTATGCAAGCCGATTGTGTATCGGGTGACCCCTTTTGGCAGGGAGATTGCCGACATTTTGCTGGCTGTGAACCGTGCTTATAATAAATCAGATTACATACCTTGCATTGCCTGGGGCAGAAACGCCCGATTTGTTAAGCATTTGGAAGTGGGATGCAATGTGAAAATCTGGGGCAGAATGCAATCGAGGGAATATCAAAAGAAAATCAGCGAAACAGAGTCCGTCACCAAAACCGCCTTTGAGGTTTCTATCAATCAGCTGGAAATCGGCGAAGAGGAACGGACCCAACGGGAGGCTACATCCTTTGCAGAAGATAACAGACATCTTGTTTGATTTAGACGGCACCTTAACCGACCCCATGGAGGGCATTACAAAATCTGTGCGGCATGCCCTGCAGCATTTTGGCATTTTGGTGGATTCACTGGAGGCGCTCACGCCCTTTATCGGCCCGCCCCTCAAGGGTTCCTTTCAGAGGTTTTATGGTTTTTCTGAAACAGATGCCGAAATAGCCCTGCAAAAATATCGGGAATATTTTGCACAAACGGGCATTTTTGAAAATCAGGTATATGACGGCATTCCCGCTTTGCTTGCCTCTTTAAAAGCAAACCACAAGCGACTGTATTTAGCAACCTCCAAACCAGAGGTATATGCAAATCGGATTTTAGAGCACTTCTGTCTGGAAAAATATTTTGATTTTGTGGGCGGCAGCCTTCTTTCCGGCGAACGTGTGGAAAAAGCCGACGTGATTGAATATGTTTTAGCAGAAAACCAAATTGAAAGAGAAAATGCCGTGATGGTTGGCGACCGATGTTTTGATATTGTTGCCGGCCATAATGCAAAACTGACAACCGTGGGCGTTTTATACGGTTATGGTGACGAAAAAGAGCTGACAGATGCCGGCGCAGACCATCTGGTGCAATCGGTGCCGGAGCTTAGGGAACTGTTATTGATTTAAAAACAGCTATGACAAAGCAACCTGTTTGTTTTGTCACAGCTGTTTTTCTTTTGTTACGCAGGGAAAATCAATTGCCAAAAAGAAACTTGCCGGCGGCTTCTTTCTGTTGAAATAGGTCGAATTCCCGCTATTTTCCTGCAGCCCTAACAATGTAATATAAAAAACAGGGATTTGTAATACTTTTGTAAAGTATTTTTATTATAATGTATGTGAAAAGGTTTGTCTATTGAAGCGAAAGAATACATATTTGCATGCCAAAACTTTGCGGATTCATCCGCTGAAAAGGAAGTGACGCCATGAGAAGATATGAAGCAGAAACACAGAAAAAGCAGGCAAATGCCCAGGATAGTCAAAAAGGAAGCTTAAAGCGCACAATAAAGCGTGTTTTTGTGATATGCTGCATTATTTTTGTCTTGCTGGCTGCTGTAGTGGCCGGTGCGGCATTAGGCTTTATTGACAACAGCACAGATTTAATCGCTCAGGAATATAATCTGGATTTCACCTCGGTGGTTTATTACATTGACCCCGAAACCAACCAACCGGTGGAATATGACCGGCTTTATGCTGAACAGAACCGTGTGTGGGTAGATTTAGAAAACACACCACCCCTCCTGAAAAAAGCTTTTATTGCCATTGAGGACGAGCGTTTTGAATCTCACAGCGGCGTTGACTGGAAGCGCACACTCGGTGCCACTGTTACCTATTTATTCAAGGGTAACAGTTCGTTCGGCGGCTCCACCATCACCCAACAGCTGATTAAAAATGTAACCGGCGACAACAAGCGTTCTCCCATTCGTAAGGTTCAGGAGATGATTCGCGCCCTGAATCTGGAACGAAAAATGACCAAAGACCAGATTATTGAAATGTATATGAACACCATTTATCTGGGGCAAGGTTGCCACGGCGTTCAGGCTGCTTCTAACATCTATTTTAATAAAGATGTTTCTGAGCTTTCTTTGGCTGAATGTGCCTCCATCGCCGGCATCACGCAATATCCCGCCCGCTATGACCCCCTGCTAAATTACGAAGCTCACAAAGAAAAGCAGGAAACAGTTCTTGCTAAAATGCTGGAACTGAAATATATTACTCAGGAAGAACATGATGAAGCCGTTAATGAAGAACTGAAGCTTGAAAAGGGTGTCGCCAAAACAACCGGCGGCAGAATCAACTCCTACTATACCGACCAGATTATTCACGACGTGATGAATGACCTGATGACCCGAAATAAAATGTCTGAAAGTGCCGCAACCAAGGCTATTTTTAAAGGCGGATTAAAGATTTATGCCAACATTGACCCCAATGTGCAGCAGGCCATGGAAACTGTTTTCACCAACGACAAAAACTTTCCGGGTTCCGGCCAAAACAAACCCCAATCTGCCATGGTTGTGCTAGACCCCTACACCGGTTATGTAAAAGGCATTATCGGCGGTCGTGGCGAAAAGACGGATAACCGTGGTTTAAATCGTGCCACGCAAACCTACCGTCAGCCCGGCTCCTCTATCAAGCCGTTGTCTGTTTATGCTCCAGCCATTGAGGCAGGGCTGATTACACCGGCAACCATTGTTGATGACACGCCCCTGACCATTGGCGATTGGTCCCCCAGAAACTCTGATTATGACTTCATGGGCCCCATCACCGTGCGTGTGGCACTGGAACGCTCTCGAAATGTTCCCGCCGTTCGTATATTAGACAAGCTGTCTGTTGAAAAGTCCTATGATTTCATGACTGAAAATCTGGGTTTCACCTCTTTAGTCAGCTCCGAAAAGCGCAGCGACGGCAAAACCTATTCTGATAAATTTCTAAGCTCATTGGGACTTGGCGGTTTGACTGATGGTGTTTCAATTATGGAAATGACAGCAGCCTATGCTCCATTTGCCAACGGTGGTATATATATTGAGCCAACCACATATACTAAAGTAATCGACTCAAACGGACGTGTGATTTTAGAGAACAAGCCCGCATCTCATCGGGCCATGAGCGAAACCACCGCCTATACCATGAATCGTATGCTTTCCGGCGTTGTCACCTCCGGAACCGGTACGGCAGCACGGCCCTCCGGCGTTTATGCCGGCGGTAAAACCGGTACCACCACCGGCGATATTGACCGTTGGTTTGCCGGCTTTACACCCAACTATGTTGGTGTCGTCTGGTTTGGCTATGACACCCCGAAACAAATGACTGGTCTAGGTAATCCTTGTACCTCAGTCTGGAAAAAGGTGATGGATGACGTTCATGCCGATGTGACAACCAACACCATTTCCATGCCAAGAAACATGGTAGAGCGTGTTATTTGTCAGCAAAGCGGCAAAATTGCCACTGCTGATTGCACCAACACACGGGTAGACTATTTTAAATCCGGCACACAGCCAAACAGTTTCTGTTCCTCTCATGTGGAGTCGAAACCGGAGGATAAAATAGATGATACGATTGAAAATGCTGATCAGGCTGTAAACGAAACAACACCTGATACACAAACACCCCCCACAGAAGAAGGAGAGAACGGTCAAAACTCTGATGATACACAAGAAACGACCCCGCCCACTGAAACAACTCCCGTCACAGATGACGAATCCCAGTATTGGTGGAGTGGTGATGAAGAAGAGGAATAAACCGAAAGGATGAATCACCCAATGAAAAACGATTACAAGGCACGATATGCACAATGGTGCCAAATGGCAGATAACGCCACTCAGGCTGAATTAGCAGCCATTTCAGAAGATGATAAGGAAATTAAAGAACGGTTTTATAAAGATTTGGAATTCGGCACCGCCGGATTGCGTGGCATCTTAGGTGCCGGCACCAATCGCATGAATGTTTACACCGTCCGCCGTGCCACCCAGGGATTGGCCGCATATATTTTGCAATCGGGTCCCGAAGCAGCAAAGCGGGGCGTTGCCATTTCTTATGATTGCCGTCACTATTCAGAGGAATTTGCCTGGGAGGCAGCCTGTGTGTTGGCCGCAAATGGAATTCGTGTTTGGATTTATTCTGAAATGCAGCCCACACCGGCCCTTTCCTTTGCCGTTCGCTATCTGGGCACCTTTTCCGGCATCATGATTACTGCCAGCCACAACCCTGCAAACTATAATGGTTATAAGGTATACGGCGAAGACGGTGCACAAATGAACACCGCCGCTTCAGCAGCTGTTCTGGCTCAGATTGAGAAAATCGACATGTTTTCCGGCATTAAAACCATGAGCATCAGCACTGCGAAAGACAGCGGCCTTGTTGAGGTAATCAGCGAATCTGTCCTGACGCCATATACGGAAGCGGTTATGGACTGCATTCAAAATCCTGCTGTTATTTCAGAAATGGGCAGCAAGCTAAAAATTGTTTACACCCCCTTCCACGGCACTGGCTACAAGCCGGTGATGCGTGTTCTGGCCGATGCGGGATTTTCTCAGGTTTTTCCCGTGGCAGAACAGGCTGTGAAAGACCCTGATTTTTCCACAGTTGCCTCTCCAAATCCGGAGGACCCTGCCGGCTTTTCCATGGCCATTCGTCTGGCAGAAGAAAAGAATGCCGACATCATCATTGGCACCGACCCGGATTCTGACAGAATCGGCGTGCTCTGCAAAACAGACACGGGTTATCAAGCCCTAAACGGCAACCAAACCGGTGTGTTACTGATGGACTATGTGCTGTCACAGAAAACCGGTCTTAAACCGGAGGATTACATCGTTAGCACCATTGTTTCTACCAACATGGTAAAAGCCATTGCCTCTCATTACGGCATTCGTCTCTATCAGGTTTACACCGGCTTTAAATTCATTGCCGGTGTGATTAAAGAGCATGAAATGCATCCCGACGGCGGTTCCTATCTCTTCGGCTTTGAAGAAAGCTTCGGTTATCTGCCCGGTACCTATGCCAGAGATAAAGACGCTGTCAGCGCCGCTCTGTTAGTCTGTGAGGCCGCCGCATATTATAAACAACAAGGTATGACTCTATTAGATGCAATTTTAAAGATACAGGAAAAATACGGCTATTATGCTGAATCTACCGAATCTCTCTACATGGAGGGCATTGACGGTATGGAACGCATGAAAACACTTCTGGCTAAGGTTTCTGAAAATCCCTTCCGCACCATTGGGAACACGGCTGTAACCGCTTTCCGTAATTACAAGGAAAGTGTCCGCATTGATTTTACAACTGGAGAAAAAACACCCATCCCAAAAGAGCCTGCCAATGTGCTGTATTTTGAACTGGAGGGCGGCGGTTTCTTCATTTTGCGCCCCTCCGGCACCGAGCCGAAAATTAAGCTGTATAGCTCTGTTGTAGGCATAAATCATGAAGATGCCCAAAATAAACTGAACGCACTAAAAACTGCAGCTGCAGCATTACTGGCATAAACACAAAATATCCACCTGTAAATGCAGGTGGATATTTTGTAATGCATTGTTCTAACACAGCAGACGATGCCATATAGAGTTTTAGATAAAATCTCCAGCCATGCAACTGTTATGTGCTACACATAAATGGTTTACTTTTTAGAGTGGGGTCCAGGGGCAGAGCCCCTGTGTCGTTTTAAGGGGGTATGGGGGAGAATCGAAACTCCCCCATGTTTTTGCTACTTTTGTCGCACAAAAGTAGGCCTGCCCGGCAGGGCATTTAATTGTGAAAATGCTTTGCATTTTCTACCATTTACAATGAGTATCCCGATGTCATCTCCACCAAAAGTCCCAGAAAAGTTTCCACAGCTTTAGACATATACCGTCCTTCCTTCCAATACACATAAGTGGTTCGCAAAAGTCCCGGTATTTTTTTGCAGACTAGGGCCTCTGAGATTTGTCCCTGCCAGGAAAACAACGGAACGAATCCCACACACAGACCCAACTCAATATATTTTCGCATATAAAAAGGGTCATCACACTGAATGGAAATTTTGGGCACAAATCCTGCCCTGTTGCAAAAACGCCGGGTCATCAGGTAATGACTGCCGTTTTGTTGCATGGTGATAAACTGCTCCTGCTCTAATTCGTTTAAGCTGACAGTTTCTCTTTGGGCAAGAGGATGGTTTTGCGAGCAGGCCAGTGCAATTTCCTCTGTAATTAAAGGCTGACCTGCCAACTGTTTCCCTGTAAAATCCTGATCGGCAATAATTAAATCAAAATCCTCCTCTGAGTCAAAACCATGGTTAACAACAAAGGAAACCTGGGGATATTGCCGGCTGAAGGGTTGAATGGCCTCTGCCACAATCCGCCGGTTGCAAAAAACATGGAGCCGAATCTCTCCCCGCACTTCCTCCCTGCTGTCTGAAAGCTTCTTTGTGGCATTATTTAAAATTTTTCCTGACTCTGTCACGGCATGATAAAAAATTTTTCCCTCTTCATTTAAAACAACGCGGTTGGCTCTTCTTTCAAATAGTGGCACACCCAACTCCTTCTCCAACCTGCGAATGCTTTGGGATACAGAAGACGGCGGAACAAAATATTTTTCCGCAGTTTTAGAAAAGTTTTGCGTTTCGGCCGCATCACAAAAATATTTTAATTGCAACAGCTCCATAACAATCACCTCTTCTATAGAATATCACATTTTAGCATCACTTTCAAGTGATGCTCTTAATATATTATTTTATTCTTTACAGTATTGTAAACTTGGAGTACAATATAAATGAATAAAAACAAAAGGAGAGATTCAT
>JAZSAS010000005.1:0-5851 GCA_045602005.1 Clostridia bacterium | reverse complement strand
ATGAGAATGAAAATCGACTAACTGCATCATATTCCGCCTCCTGTGCTGCATACTCAGACATTCATATCTGAATCTCTGTTTTCATAACTGTCATATCGATATTCATATTTATAGCGGCCATATTTTTTTTGATTGGATTGCTCGGAACGATTCAAAACATAACCCAAAATTTTTGTCCGGCTGAATTCCAAAGCTGATACTGCCTGTTCTACAATTTCTTTTCTAGTATAATTTTGACGAACAACCACAACAACACCCGTCATCAACTTAGCAATTGCAACTGAATCAGTAACAACATTAACCGGCGGTGAATCTACAAAAATATAGTCATAATCTGCCGATAAAGCTGTCAAAAGATGCTCCATAGCCGGTGAAATTAAAAGCTCAGTCGGATTGGGCGGAATGTGACCGCTGGTGATACAATCAAATTTATACTGTGGCACATGCTGAATCAATTCTTTTGGATTTTCCACAAAACCACCCAAATACTCTGCCATACCTTTTTTATTCGGTAAATCTAAATATGCATGCAATCTGGGATGACGGAGATCTGCCTCAATGAGAAGAACCCGTGCATTGGTCTGTGCAAAAGTAATAGCAAGATTAACAGAAGAAGTAGACTTGCCTTCTTGGGCAATTGAACTGGTTACAAGAACCTTCTTGCAACCCTCTTCACCTGCCAATGTAAACATCAAATTGGTTCTGGCAGTTTTATATGCCTCCACAACTCTAAAATCTGTATCTTTGTTTAAAAGGTTTTTTCTGGCAGCGTCTAATTCCTTCCGGCCGTCATTTTGTGTTTTAGTTCGCCGGAGAATTGTTTTCTTTAATTTTTGTCCATGTTTTTTCTCCTCCAGACGAATGGATTCTATATCCGGAACAACACTTAAAAGCGGCAATTCACGAACTCCAACCAAGTCATTTCCGTCTTTGATACGACTGTCAAAATTAAAAATCAAGAAAATGCATCCCATTGTCAAAACCGCAAAAAGCATAAAACCAACAATCGTATTCTTTGCCACGTTGGGTGATGCAGGAACTTGCGGAAGTGTAGCTTCATCAACCACACTAACGTGACCAGCTTGTATCACTCGCATAATTTCATCCTGAGCACAATTTAAAACCATGTTTACAATTACCTGCGAATGCTCCGGCGAAGGACTAATTGCGCTGATTTCTATAAACTCGGTATCAGTCACGGGTGTTAATGAGAGCATACTTCTAAGCTCGCCGACGCTGTAAGGCAATTCGCTTTTTCCCTTCACTTGGTTCAAAAACGTGTTAGAAGTTAATAATTCAACACAAGTAAGCGCCATTTGCTGAGATGTTGCAATATCTGTCAAGTTCACGCTGTTAGAATTCTGGTTAGAATTATTCTTCACGTATAACGAACCCCGTGAAACATACATTGGTGTAATATAAAATGCTGAAACACAAAAGGTAAGCACTGCACCCGCAAGTGCAATCAGCAAAATGCGCCACCAATGTGCCAAGAAAAGTTTAAAAATTTCATAAATACTGATTTGTTCCTTCAAGTAAACCGCTCCTCTTTTTCGTATGCATAAAATTCAAAGCTGACAATTTTAAAACATAAAGCAGAAAATTTAATCAATCAAAAATTTGACATGTAATAATTTAAATATATTGTTATTATCATTATACTACAATCCTCAGGAAATTTCAAGTCCTTTTCTAAGTTTCCAAAACTTTTAATAAATGTTTTATTTCATATGATTAAAAAGGTCTTAAAAATACCGAAGTTCTAAAAGAACTTCGGTATTTTTTCTACTCATTTAAAGTCAACGAACAGTCACAATTAAATTTAGAAACAATGGAATCATCACTGACTGTGTCCGGCACTTCCACAACAAAGTCATAATTTACATAGCCACTTTCAACTTTCTTTCTAATGGCAACTTCGTTAATTGCAATGCCCATAGCTTTTAAATCTGATACTGTCTGGTCATAAATATCTTCTTCTAAAGAACTGTGAAGAGTCAGTTTTTTTAACTTAATTTTTCTCATCCATTTAGCATTTGAATGGAGAATCAGCTGCACCAAAAGAATGATAACTGTAGCAGCAATACCCACAATATATAAACCTGCACCAATAGCAAGGCCCACACCGGCTGTAGCCCAAATACCCGCCGCAGTTGTCAGACCTGTGATGGTGCGTTTATATACAAAAATCATACCGGCACCTAAAAAGCCAACACCGGAAGCAACACCGGAAGCAACACGGGAGGGGTCAAGCTTAATCGGCTCGCCCAAAGCCAGCATATCATCATAAGCATATTTGGATAAAATCATCATCAACGCCGCTGCACAGGCAACCAGACAGTGAGTACGGATGCCCGCATCTTTAGCTCTGTTTTTACGCTCAATACCCACTAAAACACCGCAAACACAAGCAACCAACAGCCGAAAAACGAGCTGCAAATCATACTGGTAAATAAAATCCCACATGCCATACACTCCTCATTTAAAATATATTCTCCGGTGTGCAAATGTTATGCTGTCCGGAAAAAACAAAGAAGAAACCGCTTTTATCAAGTTTTCCCTTCCGTCTAATTTTTAATTTTGATATTATACCATTCAAAATATAAAATGTCAAGTGTTTTTTCTTGGTTTAAACTTGACATCTTGCAGGATGCTGTGATATCATCATTTTATACTTGTCTAAATATGGAGGCCTTATGAACTGCTACGATTTTGACAAAACAATTTACCGTTCTGACAGCAGCATGGATTTTTATCTTTTTTGTCTGAAACGAAACAAAAAAATTTTTCGCCGTTTACCACGGCAGTGTGTTGCTTTTGTTCGACATTATGTGCTAAAGACAATCTCCAAGACAAAAATGAAAGAGATTTTTTATGAATATTTCTGTGACATTGCCGACATAGACAACACGATTCAAGCATTCTGGCAAGCTAAGAAACATAAAATCAAGGACTTTTATCTGGCACAGAAACAGCCTAATGACGTGATTATATCTGCATCACCTGAATTTTTTCTGCGTCCTGTTTGCAAGTCACTGGGAATATCCCATCTAATTGCGTCGCCCATAGACCCCCTAACCGGTCGTTGCAACGGGTTAAATTGCCACGGTGAGGAAAAGGTTCGCCAATTCCGCAGCCTATATCCCGATGCAAAAATCGAGGAATTTTATTCAGACTCTCTGTCTGATACGCCTCTGGCAAAGCTGGCTGAAAAGGCATATCTAGTGAAAGGAGATAACATAATAAACTGGCCGTTTACTGATTAAAAAAGTTGCTGTAGCTTTTTGTTGCAGCAACTTTTTTAATCATATATTTTCTCGTCTCTTCTCTACTCTTCAAATAATTTTTAAATTACAATTAAATTATTTATATAGATAAAATCCATTTCCCTTGATTCTCTGGGATTCAGAAAAAACAATAAACGCCTCATGGTCAATGGAAAGAATTTTTTTCTGAAAAATCTCCGATTCACTTTCCTTCAATGCACAAAACAGCATTTTTTTCTTTTCCTCTGTATAGGCACCCACAACATTGATAATGGTCACACCTCTAGGCGAAGTGGAAATCAGTTGTTTAGAAATTTCGTCACCTTTCTCAGTAATAACAAAAGCAATTCTGGATACATTCAATCGACCGATAATAAAGTCAATTGAGTAGCTGGCTATAAACAACGAAATAATACCAAACAGTGTCAGTTCAATATTGCGGAACACCATCAAAGAAATCAAAATAATGATACCATCAACAAACAAAAGCAATTTACCAATGGGCACAGTAGAAAACTTATGCTGAATCAGCCGACCCACAATATCTGTGCCGCCCGTTGATGCACCCGCTGCAAAACCCAGACCTATACCCAAGCCATAAAGTGCACCGCCAAACAGCGTTGCCAGAATGATATTTTCCATATATAATGGGATATAAGAAAAAATCTGCGTAAAAAAAGATATTAAAGCCGCTCCAAACAAAGTTTTTGCAGTAAAGCTTTTTCCCAGAATTTTAAATCCAATCAACAAAAATAATAAATTAATGACCAAAAAGCTGACACCGGGCGGCACTGACATTGTATGATACAATATGGTTGAAAGACCGGATACTCCGCCGCCCACTATTTTATTCGGTGTTAAAAACACACCAACACCAAAGCCGGTAATCATCGTTCCGAAAATTGTTAAAATTATAGACTTCATTTTTGTCATGATTTGCCTCCGGCACATATAAGAATAGCAATTAGTTTATAAAAGTTAAAAAGCACTCCAAATGAAGTGCTTTTTGGGCGGAGAAGGACCACAGCCAAATCAGGGTGTAAAATTTAATCCAACCATACATTATGTTCCGTATGAAATAGTGATGGAAAGAACGAAAGAATATTTAGAAAAATAAGTATAAGTAGCTGTGAAATTCTCCATGAACTTATCGATAGAATTGAGGTTAATATATAAATCAGGTTAACAATGCGAAGAGGAGTACTCACTTAAAAAGTAAGAGTCTATAAACTCTTTTTAAGGGAGTAAGATAAAATGGCTTGTCTAAATTCTAAAAACTTAAAATTTAATATATGCGGGCGTGGCGGAATTGGCAGACGCGCATGGTTCAGGTCCATGTGATCGCAAGAGCATAGGAGTTCAAGTCTCCTCGCCCGCACCAAACAGTAGAAATCCGAACCTTGTACCAATCGGTGAAGGGTTCGGATTTTTATTATATCTTGACTATCCAAATTTTAATAGCAAACTTGAAAAACAATAATATCGAAATTTCAGGAGATAAAACTTTATCCGGTTTTATCTCTTTTTTGTGTTTTTACAATGATTTTCTAGCAACTCACACTTTTTCAAATAAATCTATTTTTCCTCGATTACCATCTTCAAAACCATTCTGTTGTTTTCTTAAATTGTGCATACCCATAGATAACATTTTCCTATATATGTTAAATTGTGTAGAATGTCTATTTGCATAAAATGTATAGGCTAATTGCTGCTCTTCGCTCCAGTGTTCCCAAAGGCGTGGACTAAGTACAATATTCTCGCTGTATAAAGGAAGAATAAGGTCTAAATAGTATTTTATCTTGTTAAGATTTAAATTATTAAACTGTTCAAATAATGATTTGTAAATACATAAGTCTTTTTTCAAACAACTCATTAATATATACGATTTTGTTTCTTCAGGAAAAATAGTGAGAAAAAGTCTATTTATATAATTCTTTTTTGTGTGCTTGATTTTGCAACCATTAACATCAAAATCTATAGCTATGCAGGCATAGTTCGCTATATTGATTTTTCCCGGTAGTTCTACGACACAAGTTTCTAAATCTGAATAATCTTGATTAATTAAACATTTGTCGAAAAAAGTTTTAACTTCTTCCATTTCATTTAAAGTCAATGATATTGCTCTATATTGCTTAACAAAAAATGATGATTTTATGAACAAACAGCGGACAGAACCCGAACAACCGGTTATTCAAATTGCAGTTTGGCGGGCACTGCCCGCCATACTACGGGGCACCTCTAAAAACTCCTTTTTGCGGCTTGGACGGTTCTTTTGTTCCAACTTTTGTTTATAAAAATCTTAAAAGACATCCAGTATTTCTGCGATTTTTATCACAAAATTTGAATCAAAATCCCTCGCCCAATCCATCAAAAATCAGTTTTTAGAGGTTGCCTCCAATTTGAAATCGAGGTTGCAAATCGGACCAAATTTGGTATGATATAGGTGGTAATGATACACCCTACAGGAAGGAGCATTTCCATGAGCAAGCTGGAAGCAAGGGAAGAATACCGCAGTGCGCTGCGGCAGGGTCAGAAGGAATATCGTGACCTGATGATGCGGGGCAAAGCGCCGAATCCTGCGGTTC
>JAZSAS010000004.1:0-11459 GCA_045602005.1 Clostridia bacterium | reverse complement strand
CAGGTGCATCGCCCGGGTGTAAAGCTTATCGGTGCACACAATTTTGTTCGCCCAAAGTATGAATCCTATCCCCATCACTGGACACACCATGACGATTGCAGGGCAATTCTTGATATGATAGCTTCAAAGCGAATTCAGGTAGAGCCGATTATATCCCGTGTTGAATCACCAACTGAAGCACCGAGAGTATTTAATGAACTTTGTGATGACAAAAACTTCCCTATTGGGACAGTGTTTGATTGGAGGGAAATGTAATGAAAAAAATAAAAATCGGACAAATAGGAATAGGACATAATCACGGCGAAGGCAAAATACTTGCAGTACAAAAGTTTCCTGAGCTCTTTGAGGTTATAGGCTATGCGGAGGAAAACGAAGAATGGGTTGAAAAGCGAGGCAATCTCCCTTGCTACAAGGATTTACCGAGATTTAGTGTTGAAGAAATCATTGAAAAGTCAGATGCTATTTTGGTTGAATGTGATGTCTGGAATTTAACAAAAGTTGCCAAGATGTGTGTTGAAGCAGGAAAACACGTTCATATTGATAAGCCTGCAAGCGGAACATTGGCTGAATTTGAAGAGCTTTTAAATATTGCTAAAGAAAAAAACCTTACTGTTCAAATGGGATATATGTATCGCTATAACTTTGCAATTCAAAAGCTTATGGATATGATAAATTCGGGAGAACTTGGTGAAATTTATCAGATAGACGCAGAAATGAGTACATATCATTCCAAGGAATACCGAGAATGGCTGAAAAAATTTAAGGGCGGTTCTATGTATATTTTCGGCTCGCACCTTATTGATTTGGTTGTAAGCATTTTAGGTGAACCGGAAAAAGTTTATCCTGTTATCAAGCAAACCGGATTTGAAGGTGTTTATTCGGATGATAACAACTTTGCTGTTTTGGAGTATGACAAAGCAATTGCAAGAATCACCAATCTTTCCGTAGAAGTAAATGGTTGGGGAATGAGAAGATTTGCTGTTATGGGAAGTAAAGGTACTGTTGAGATAAAACCGATTGAGCTTAATGTGGAAATGACAAAATCTACAACGGATATTGCTTCAAATGCTTATCAGGATATGAAGGAAAAAGTCGATATAAAAGATGTTCCTACCCTTTCACGATATGATGAAATGATGAAGGATTTTTATAAATCCGTTATAGGCGAAAAAGAAAATCCGTATTCCTATGAGCACGAACTGGCGGTTCAAAAAACTCTATGCAGAGTTGTAGGAGAAAACTGATATGCCAAAGATACTTATAAAAAACGGTAAGGTTTGGGACGGGGAAAGATTTTATTTTGCCGATATTTTAACCGAAAATGAAAAGATAGCTAAAATTGCAGATAAAATATGCGAAACTGCCGAATTTGAATATGATGCAAGCGGCAAAATCGTGTCGGCAGGACTTGTTGATGCTCATGTTCATATGAGGGGTATCAATAAAGAATTTGGAATACACGCTGAGCTGAGCAGCATCCCTTTTGGCGTAACAGCTGCCGCTGATGCATGCGGTGCTTATGGAGACAAAGCCTTGCTTGACACATTTTTGCTTAAAAATGTTATATTTGTGCCCGCTGAATTACGCAACAATAAAGCTTATTTTGATTCTGCGGAGAAAATGCTCGGAAAGTACAAAGAAAAGGCAATTGGAATAAAGGTTTATTTTGATACACAGATATCCGAAGTAAAAGATATTAAGCCACTTTGTGAAGTGGTGGAATTTGCGGAAAAGAAGAACCTTATTATTATGGTTCATTCTTCAAATTCTCCAGTTTCCATGGCGGAGCTTTTGGGTGTATTAAGGAAAGGCGATATATTAACTCATGCATACCACGGTGGAACTAATAATGTCAGTGAAGACGGATTTAAATGTATTAAAACAGCGAAAAAGCGTGGAGTTATTATTGATGCAGGCTTAGCCGGTTATGTTCACACGGATTTCAAGGTGTTTGAAAATGCCATCAGCTGTGGTGCAGTGCCCGATGTTATAAGCACGGATATAACAAGATTTAGTGCATATAAAAGGGGTGGCAGATACGGGATGACTATGTGCATGAGTATAGCAAAACACCTCGGAATGAGTGAGGAAGATATATTTCGTGCAGTAACATCGGCACCTGCAAAAGCTCTTGGAAAAGAAAATGAATGGGGACATTTAAGGGTTGGCAGATGTGCAGACCTTGCAGTATTTGACTATACAAATGAGGGCTTTGGTCTGACCGATAAAGCAGGAAATCACATTGAAAGTGAAAACGGATATAGATGTGTTTTGGCGGTTGCTGACGGTGAATTAGTATATAGAAATTAAGGAGGAAATACAAACTATGAATAAAGTAGCATTTATTACAGGAGCAGGAGGATACATCGGCGGTGAAACTGCAGTTACTCTTGCAAAACAAGGAATTAAAATTGCAGTATGTGATATAAATACTGAAACTGTTGAAAAAACAGTTAAAAGAATTACGGAAATCGGTGGAACTGCAAAAGGCTATGTTTTTGATGTAACAGACTCGCAAAGTGTCGATGACACAGTTGATAAGATTGTAAATGATTTCGGAAGGCTTGACATTATGGTACACATTGCAGGTGGAAGTGCGAGAATTGCAGGTCCTGACGCAAAATATGTGCCGCTTGTTGAACAGGAGGATTATGTTATTGACAAGGTGCTGAAAATAAATTTGTATGGTGCATTTTGGGCATCAAGAGCTGCAGCGAGGGTTATGATAAAACAGGGTGAAGGGGGAAAAATAATAAACTTCTCATCTGCAGTAGGTCTTAACGGACTTGCAACCTGCTGTGATTATGCAGCATCAAAGGGCGGAGTAATATCTCTTACCAAAGCGCTTGCGAAAGAGCTTGGTCCATATAAGATAAATGTAAACTCGGTTGCTCCGGGAGTAGTACAGCGTCCGGGCGAAGATACTGATACAAAGAGGACATTAGAAACAAATCTTCTGGGAGAAAAATGCGTTGCGGAGGACATTGCAAATCTTGTAGAGTTTTTAGTTTCGGATAAAGCAAGATTTATAACAGGACAGACATATGTCTGCGACGGCGGAAGAACATTGTCTATGAAAGGAACTGATTGATATGAAAGCAATGCTAGTAAAAGATGGAAAATTGTTATTTACAGATGTTGAAATGCCCTCTGTAAAAGATGATGAAATACGCATAAAAATCAAGGCAATTGGTATAAATCGTGCTGACCTGTTGCAAAAGAAAGGAACATATCCATCACCAAAAGGTTGGCCAGAGTGGCCTGGTCTTGAAGTGTCAGGCACTGTTGATGCTATGGGAGAGGTTGCAAAACAAAAAGGAAGATTTAAAATTGGTGATTCTGTGTGTGCACTTTTAGGTGGAGGCGGTTATGCACAGTATGTTTGTGCTCCTGAAGGAATGGTTATGCCAATGCCGGAAAACTTAAGTTTTGAACAAGCAGCAACTCTGCCTGAGGCATATGCAACTTCATATTTGAATTTGTTTTGGGAAGGACACTTAAACAAGGGGAACACTGCTTTTATCCCCGCCGGAGCCAGTGGTCTTGCATCAGTTGCAATTCCTATGGCTAAAGCTTTTGGAGCAAGAGTTATTACTTCCGTTTTGTCTGATGAAATTGCCGAAAAAATTGTATCACTTGGTGCGGATGTGGTTATAATTTCCACTAAGCAGGATGTTTCGGAATTTTTAAAACAAGAAGAATTAAATGGTACTCCTGTCAATATGTCAATGGATTGTCTGTGCGGAGAAACCCTTGGTAAAAGCTTGCCCTATATGGCAGAAGGCGGATATTGGGTAGTTATTTCAACTCTTGCAGGTACAGAAACAAATGTTATGTTAAGACCTCTTCTTACAAAAGGGCTTCACCTTGTTGGAAGCATGCTTAGAAAACGCACAAGCGAAGAAAAAGCTTTGCTTCTTGCTGAACTTGTAGAAAAAGTATGGCCAAAAATTGAAAAAGGCGAAATGAAGCCATCCATATATAAGGTTCTGCCTTTGGAAGAGGCAAACGAGGCTTTGGATATTTTAGAAAGAGGAGAAAACATAGGCAAAGTGGTTTTGAGGGTGTGCAATGAGTAAGAACAAATATATGCTTTATTCACTTCTTGTTATGCTTTTGTGGGGAACGCTTTTTCCTATGGTAAAGCTTGGCTATGGTGCATACAACATTGTAACAACCGGAGATATTCTGTTTTTCGCCGGAGTTAGGTTTACTATATGCGGTGCACTTATATGCTTGTATGCTTTTATTACAGATAAGGCTTCCTTTAAAGATGTAAAAAATGCATTAGTTCCTGTTCTTTTATCAGGACTTTTTGCAATAATCTTACATTATAGCTTTACATATAGTGCATTGAAACTCACGGATAGTTCTAAAACTGCAATATTAAAACAGATTGGAGTATTATTTTATGTTTGCTTTTCCTCTATGTTTTTTAAAGAAGACAAGCTTACTGCAAAAAAACTGACTGGTGTATTTCTCGGATTTGTGGGTATTATTGCGATAAATGCAAATTCTGGTGGAATAAGTTTTAATATTGGCGATGCACTAATTATTGCAGCATCTTTCTGTACTGTTTTTTCAAATGTAATTAGTAAAAAGGTATTTCGAACCGTGAAGCCGATTACATCAACAGGAATATCACAACTTTGTGGCGGTGTAGTTTTGCTGATTATAGGTAATCTTTTGGGCGGCAGGATGCACTTTGCGTTCAATGATTCTGCATTTATTATGATTTACATATGTTTTGCATCAATTTTCAGCTATTGCATCTGGTTTTCCGTGGTGAAAAACGGGGAGCTTTCAAAACTATTTATCGTAAAATTTGCAGAACCGGTGTTTGCATGTATATTTGGAGCAATACTTTTGGGAGAAAACATATTTAAAGTTCAATATATTTTAGCGTTTTTGCTCATTGCAACGGGAATATATGTTTCCAATAAATAATATTTGACATGTTTCGAGTTTCATTATTTTATATTAGCGTAATATGCGGTAATCAGCAGTCCTACGCAAATAACGCACAAGTAACAAAAAAATAGAGAAAACCCCGTAAAATAAGGCATTTCGGGAAGCAGGAAGTTCTCAAAACGATAATTATTTTATCTACAAGATCCCACAACTATTGCAGTTGTGGGATTTATTTTTTTGCTGATTTTCCTGTGTTGGTGCAAAATTGGTGCAAAAAACTATAACTCGTTCCGGCAAGGAGTGTGGAACGAAAGATGATATAACCAATCTTTTAAGCTTAAAATTGCAGAAAAGACAAAAAACAAATTACTGCCTACAAATTATAAGCAATACGTTTGTGTTTTATCTTGCTGAGGATTTTATGAAGAATGAAACAATTATGTGGTTCTGATTATAGAACTACATGGCCATCACATGCCTCGTTTTTGCATGGTGCGAAATATGAAAAATTAAGGCGCATTCCGTCGTTTTTTGCGAATTTTGGTTGTTGCATATGGCTCTTAAATACTATATAATGTATTTGTAAGAGAGATAGAGACAAAATATAGTTTGAGAGGAGTTTGAGCAACGAATGAGAAAATTAATCAAAACAACAGATGTAGCAACTGAAACCGGAGATGTGTTTTCCTTGGATTATTACATCCTGAAAAAAGAAGTTCACATTGAAGGCCAACATGCCTGTCGGTTCGGACTGGAGATTTATAAAAGGGCCAGGCGAAAAGATGGAACACCTTATGCGGAATACCGAAAAATATTTGATGTATTCCAGACGGAGGAAGAAGCGACAGCGGTTTTAACTCTGATGGCAAGAAACACCGTTACACCAATTTCTATGAAAGAGATTTTAGAAGATATGTTAGGTTGCTCGAACTTTGCCGGCGAGTTGTTGCTGGTTGAGGACAGTATGAGGGCAGTGTAAAAATCAAGGCCACCGAAATAATCGATGGCCTTGATTTTTTTATTGTTTTTTAAGGAAAAATATGTTATAATGATTTCATCTAAGATGAAATCAATGAATTGCCTGCGGCATGAATTGAAATCAAAGATTTCATGAATTGAGCCTTGCGGCTCATGAATTGCACTTCGTGCATAAAAAGGCAATTCAATTCATGGAGCGGAGCGAGAAGTCATGGTGGAACGCCAATTCATGACAACGAAGTTGTCAATTCATTTTGTAAATATATTAGAATTAAAATAAAAATAAAACAAAGGAGAGGAACATAGTGAAGAAAACTGTACAGGATATTCTGTCTATGATTCAGGAGCACGATATTAAAATGGTTGATTTCAAAATGGTTGACATCAACGGACAGTATCGTCATGTTACAATTCCGGCTAAAAACTTTTCTGAAAAAACCATGAAAAACGGCATTGGTTTTGATGCTTCAAACTATGGGTATGCTGTAGTAGAGAAGAGTGACATGGTTTTTATTCCTGACCCCGATACGGCTGTTATAGACCCGTTTTGTGAAATTCCCACACTGTCAATGACTGGTAATGCCATGATTATTGACAATCCGGAAAACAGACCTTTAGCACAATATCCCCGTAACATTGTGCTTGCTGCAGAGCAGTATATGAAAGATAGCGGCATTGCAGACACAATGCTCATTCTGCCAGAATTTGAATTCTATCTTTTTGATCAGGTTGGTTGGGAAGTGAAGCCTGATGCAATCGGCATGTCATTAGATGCTGCGCAGGCACATTGGAACAGCGGAACCGATGGTCTTGGTAATGTAGTTCCCAAGCAGAAGAACTATCATGTTGCAAAACCCTTTGATGTGTCTTATGAGGCACGCAGTGAAATGTGTATGCTGATTGATGAGGCGGGCATTGCCCTTAATTATCATCATCCTGAGGTTGGTGCCGGCGGTCAGTTTGAAATTGAGCCGGAGCTTGGTCAAATGTCTAAGATGGCTGATGCCACTATGATGATTAAATATATCATTCACAACACTGCCAGAAAATATGGCATGTCTGCTACCTTTATGCCCAAGCCTGTTATGGGTGAGGCGGGCAACGGCATGCATGTGCATATGCTGCTTTTAAAGGATGGTCAACCGGTATTTTCAGATGACAACGGTTACTCTAACCTGAGCAAGGAAGCACATTATTTCATGGGTGGATTGCTGAAACATATTGCCTCCTTGTGTGCACTGACCAATCCCAGTACAAACTCCTTTAAGAGATTGGTGCCGGGCTTTGAAGCACCGGTTACGGTGGGATACGCAACTTCAAACCGCAGTGCGGTTATCCGAATTCCTGCTTATGCGAAGGAACCCAAGCTGCGTCGCTTTGAGTTGAGAAATCCGGATGCTACCTGTAATCCTTATTTCTGCTATGCAGCCATTCTCATGGCTGGTTTAGACGGCATTAAAAACAAAATTGATCCCCATGAAAACGGTTGGGGTCCTTATGATATGAACTTGTTCCACCTCAGCGATGAGGAAAAAGCAAAGCTGAAGCACCTGCCCACCTCTTTGGAAGAGGCACTAGATGCACTGGAAGCAGACCATGACTATTTAACGGCCGGCGGTGTATTCCCTGAAGTGCTGTTGAAAAACTTTATCAGTTCAAAACGTGAGGAGTGCCGTCAGTTGGCAGCCATTCCTCATCCCGCCGAGTTTGATAAATATTATAATCTGTAAGATGTGAAAAGCGGTTTCAAACCTGCTATGCCCCCTAAATGTGTCTAACGTTTTAGGGGGCATATTATTTTACAGTTTTTAGTATATCAATTGTAAATTTTCTAGGTGCACTCTTAATGCCGGTGTTTTGTTGTCATGAAGCATGGGGCAACTGTATATATTTTGTTGATAATCAAAAAGAGCCAACTGATTCTGTGTCAGTCAGCTCTTTTTTCTTCAATTATGAGTTATTCAAATTTATTTTTCGTCTTTATAAATCTCTTTGAAATATTTATATGTGTCAACCTTTAATTCGCCGCAAGCGTCTTCGTCGCAAGCAACAATTCCGCAGGGATGAAGCTGCAGAGCGCTGATGGTCCATGCGTGGTCAACGCCGCCTTCAACACAGTGGCGCAGTGCACGGGCCTTGTTATGACCGCTGATGAGAAGCAGAACCTTTTTGGAGTCGCATACTGTTCCAACACCAACAGAAAGAGCGGTTTTCGGCACCTTGTTGGGGTCGTTATCAAAGAAACGTGAATTAACAATTAAGGTATCTTGTGTTAAAGCACGAACGCCGGTACGAGAGGTGAGAGAAGTAAAGGGCTCGTTGAAAGCAATGTGACCGTCTACACCGCTGCCGCCCAGGAAGAGATCAATGCCGCCGTAGGATGCGATTTTGTCTTCGTAACGTTGACATTCGGCTTCAAGGTCATCAGCCATACCGTTTAAAATATTTATATTTTCGCTGGGGATATCAATATGATTAAAGAAATTGTCGTGCATGAAATACCAGTAGCTCTGGTCGTGGTCTTTAGGCAGGCCTACATATTCGTCCATGTTAAAAGTTACCACGTTTTTAAAGCTAACTGCGCCGGCCTTGTTCATTTCAATCAGTCTTTTATATACACCAAGGGGTGATGAGCCGGTAGGCAGTCCCAGAATAAAAGGACGGTTTTCACTGTGGTTGTTGATTGCATCAGCAATGTGCTGTGCGGCCCATGCACACATTTCATCGTAGTTGTTCTTGATAATAAGTTTCATTCTTACACACTCTCCAATTTAATTATTAGAAATCAGGCAGCAACATATCCTGACATCAATTATTATACATTTTTGTGATGGATTTGTCTAGTTGTTTTTTATATTTTTATTATGATATTTAATAATTTGAATTATGAACCCAAATTGATTTTTGTTCTATTGTGTGGTATAATGAGTTTGCAAAGCAAACTCGGAGGGGTTGTAAAATGCAATAACGGGAACAAACCCTCAGTCAGCTACGCTGACAACTCCCTTTACACAAGGGAGCCTAAACTGCATCTAAACCTTATGTGTTGCAATGAAAAATATATAAAACAAAGGCTGGGGATGGCCAAGGGCAATGACTTAGCCTTGAATCGCCATGCAAATTGATAAAATTTTATTATAAGAAGGAGATACATAATATGAAAAAGCATTTAGCGATATTGGCAGTTTTATTGTGTGGTATTTTGCTGTTTTCCGGTTGTGGAGGGAAGTCAGCATTAGCACCGGTTTCTACGCCCGAGCCAACCGTTGACCCTGTGGCACTGGAGATTGATACTTTCTTCAAAAACTACGTGGAAACCCGTGAGCGGCCTATCGGTGTTATGATTGACAATGACGACAGAAATGCAAGACCGCATGCCGGACTGAATGAGGCATATTTGATATATGAAATGGCGGTTGAGGGCGGAGCCACACGATTTTTAGCGTTTTTTAGAGATGATGTGAAAAAGATTGGCCCTGTTCGCTCCTCCAGACATTACTTTTTAGATTATGTGCTGGAAAATGATGCTATTTATATCCATTATGGCTGGAGCCCGAAGGCTATTCAAGATATTTCTGCTTTTGGGATTCATAAAATTAACGGTGTTTTAGGCGGTGACGGCAACGCTTTCTGGCGGGAAGAAAAGTTTAGGGGCGACTGGCACAGTGCCTATACAAGCACAGAAAACATTAAGAAAATGTCATCTGCAAAGGGTTTTGCGGATGAGACAGAACGCAAAAACGGTCTACAGTATGCAGACAGCTATTTAACCTTGCCGGCAGAGAATATTGCAAATGAAATTTTACTTCCTTATTCATCTTTTTATTCCACAGGGTATCATTTCAATGCAGAAACCGGCTTATATGAAAAGAGCATTGACCAAAATCCCCATGTAATGCAAAATGGAGAAGTTTTAGCGGTTAAAAACATTATTGTGGAATTGATTCATGACACTTCCTTAGGTGACGGCACAGACAGACGGCAGATTGATACAACCGGCAGCGGGAAAGGATATTATTTTACCAATGGTTCTTTTATAGAAATTACCTGGTCTAAACCCTCCAGAGGGGGCAATACAGTCTATAAAAAAGCCGACGGAACGCCCCTTTTCATCAATCCAGGGAAAACGATTGTGAATATTATCAGTCCGTCTGCCGCAATTACCATTAGCTGAATATCCAACACGAGCAACACCAACCTCTTGCGTTAGCGCTAGCAAGAGGTTGGTGTTATATAATGCAGAAATTTCTCTATCTTTACATGAAATGGCAAGAACAACACAAACTAAACAAAAATGAAAGAAGGAATTTTATGTGTACAGCCATTTCAGTCGTGGTAAAAGACCACTATTTTGGCAGAAATTTAGATTATGAGCACACCTTTGGAGAAAAAATCACCATCACACCCAGGCGCTATGAATTTCATTTCAGAAACGGCCAAACAACGAGTGAACATTATGGGATCATTGGCATGGCCTTGCCCTATCATAACTATCCCCTTTATTTTGATGCAGTTAACGAAAAGGGTCTGGCCATGGCGGGGCTAAATTTTCCTGAATATGCCCATTATAAACAAAAACAAAAGGATAAAGAAAATGTTGCCTCTTTTGAATTGATACCATGGATTCTGACCCGGTGTCAAACAGTGGCAGAGGCAGAAAAATTGCTGGAAAACGTTAATCTAACAGACGAAGCCTTTGATGATTCTCTCAAGCCTTCGCCCCTTCACTTTATGCTTTCAGACAGGGAGAAGTCTATTACCATAGAGCAAACCAAGGAGGGACTTTTTGTGTATGAAAACCCCGTGGGCGTTTTAACGAACAGCCCTTCATTCGACATACACCTTTTTAATTTGCGAAACTTTTTGTCGGTTTCGGCGAACAATCCTGAAAACCGGTTTTCTGAAAAACTTGATTTAATGCCATATAGCCGGGGTATGGGTGGTTTGGGATTGCCGGGGGATTTGTCTTCTATGTCGCGCTTTGTAAAAGCTTGTTTTACAAAGCTTAACTCTGCCTATGGAGAAACAGAAGAAGAGATTGTTCATCAGTTTTTTCACATTCTTTATTCAGTCTATCAGCAAAAGGGATGTGTTTGTGTGGGAGAGGCGTTTGAAATGACCAATTACAGTTCCTGCTGTAACACAGATAAGGGAATTTATTATTATACAAGTTATTATAACAGCACCATTTGCAGGGTGGATATGCATAAAGAAAACTTGAATGGAAAAGAGCTTATTATCTATGATATAGAAGAAAAAGCAAACATCTTTTATCAAAATTAAAAAAATGGGGAGGTGATGATGGTTATGCATGCCTTTTTCAATATTTATCAGGTTCAAACAGCTTGATAACAAAGAAAAGCTTTGGGAAACGAATTTCATACTTTTTCAGATATACTTCTAAACTGTAAATGTAAAATTTTAAAACATTGTAGGTTTGTCAATGATGTGTTACAAAATTGATTAAAAAATTTCACCGTCTTCAAGGAAAGCGTTGATATAATCAATAGGAGTTTTCCAATTGAGCGGTCGCATAGGAAACCTGTTGTATTTATAGTTATGTATTTTTA
>JAZSAS010000003.1:0-28815 GCA_045602005.1 Clostridia bacterium | reverse complement strand
AAGTCACTGGATTTACCCATTGCTGTTTTGATTAATGGCGAAACAGCCAGTGCATCAGAACTTTTGGCAGGCAGCCTGCAGGCTCACGGTCTGGCAACGATCATCGGTGAAAAGAGCTATGGCAAGGCGGTAGGGCAATCTTTATACCCTGTGACGACCCGGACAGCCCTTTATTTAACTAACGCAAGGTATTACACACCGAAGGGTGAGTGTATTGACGGGGTAGGCATTCAACCTGACGTAAAAATTTCTATGTCTAAAGAACTGACTGAAAGAATTTCTGTACTGGAGCCGGAAGAGGATGTGCAGCTCGCTTGCGCTCTGGAGGTTTTAGGCCAGAAAACGAAGAAATAATCTCCTTTTGATAAGGAAGTGACCGGTCTTGAGCTATCTTGCTTTATTTTCTGTTTTATATGCACTGTTTTTTGCATTTTGCTACGGAACGGTTTTTCGTGAACCTGCAACAGGTCCCCTACAACAAAAAAATCGTTTGCCACAAGCCGCCGTGTTGGGCCTTTTTTTGCTGTTTGTTGTGCAGTTGGTTCTTTCCGGCCGTTCTCCCGGCCACGTGCAGGATACGAGTCTGTTCCGTGCGTGGACGGCTTTTGCAAACGACCATTCGATTCGGGAATATTACACCACAACGTTATATGTAGACTATCCGCCGGTGTATTTATACATTTTATATGTGATAGGTAAGCTGACAGCTCTTTTAGATGTTGCCCCTGCTTCGCCGATGTATTTGGTTTGCATTCGCAGTGTGCCTATTTTGTTTGATGGACTTTCAGCATTGCTGGTTTACCGATTGGCAGAGCAGAAACTGGGGCAAAAAAAAGCCCTGGCAGCTGCTTTTTTATGTGCTGTAAATCCTGCACGGATTTTAAATTCCTCTGTTTGGGGACAGGTTGACAGCGTTACAACGCTTTTGACAGCGGTGATGCTGCTACTTTTGTACAAAAAAAAGTATGTGGCCAGTTGTAGCCTTCTTGCACTTTTGTTTTTAACCAAGCCTCAAATGATTATGTTTGCCCCCCTTTTAGGCTTTGTGTTTTTCTTTGATATACTAGCTGTTTGGCATCAGGCAAAGAAGCGGAATTGCTTGCTTTTGCAGTTGGTTTATTCCTTAGGGGCTATGGTGCTTATATTGCTTTTGGTGCCGCTACCTGCTACAGGCGGAAACTACATGCTGCTCATCGAACGTTACAAAAGTGCCTTGAATCTCTATCCCTATGCCACCTTAAATGCAGCTAATTTATATGGCATGATGGGAGCAAACTGGGCATTTGATTCAGAAGAAATATTATTTCTCTCCTACAAAACATGGGGATTTGTGTTTATTAGTCTGATTTCTGTTTTGGTGGGCTTTGTTTCCTGGAAAATCCGTGACAGAAGAAAGATTTTTGTTCTAGGTGTGCTGATGGTTCTGGGTATTTATATGTTGGGTCACGGCATGCATGAGCGGTATTCCTTTCCGGCGCTTTTTTTGCTGATGCTTCTGTATGTTTTCACCGGAGACAGGCGACAGCTTTTGTTTTACGGCGGTTTTTCCCTGACCACGTTTATCATATGCGGTCAGGTACTTGGGCTGAACCAGGAGTCTGCCTTTATTTATGGTGACAATCTTTTCTTTATTGCATTGTCGGCGGTGAATGTGATACTGTTTATTTTGTGGATGCTATATACGGTTCGTTTTGCAGCAAGAGGACAAGAACCTAAGCAGGCGAAACGGCACGATACTCAAAATAGTTTTGAACTGCAGCCGACGGCCAAGACAGCGCGCTTTGTGCGGCTGGATTATATCCTGATGTTGGCACTGACAGTGTTTTATGCATTTTTTGGTTTTTATCATCTTGGCTCTCTCACTGTACCGGAATCGGGTTGGTATGCTGAGGATGCTAAAGAGGCAGTTGTGCTGGATTTGGGTGAGCTTGTTCCTGCGCGGCAACTGTATGTATATTCAGGTTGGATAGACAGACGCCGCACAGATTATGAGGTTTTGCGCAAGTTGCAGGTGGAAACCTCAGATGATGGTATGCATTGGGAGATGCAGGAGCCACTGGTTCTGGATACTGTGTTCATGTGGCAGGTGTATCGTGAACTGCCGGAATTTTGCCGGTATGTACGGCTGACTTGCGATGATGGTCGCTTTTATTTGAATGAAGCAGCTTTTTTTGGTGAAACAGAAAATGAGCGTTATCCTGTCAGCGCTGTGATTAGTGATAATTCTACGGCAATTTGCCTGACAGATGAACCTGATAAGGTGGTTTATGAATTTTCCTGGTATGAAACCACATATTTTGATGAAATTTATCACCCCAGAACAGCTTACGAGTTCATGACACACAGATATCCTTATGAAAATACCCATCCGCCCTTGGGTAAGGTTATCATTGCCTGCGGTATGCTGATTTTTGGTGTGAATCCCTTTGGATGGCGCTTTTTCGGGACCCTTTGCGGGGTTCTTATGGTGCCCCTTGCCTACGTTATGGGCAAAAAAATGCTGAAAAAAACAGAATATGCCTTTATGGCAGCTTTTCTGATGAGTTTTGATTTTATGCATCTGGCACAGACAAGACTTGCCACCATTGATTCCTACACGGCGTTTTTCGTCATGGGCATGTATCTGTTTATGTTTTTATATATTGAAAAAAACTTTTACCACACAGGTGTGAAGAAAACGTTGCCGCCTCTTTTTGCATCGGGCGTTTGTTTTGGCTTGGGTGCGGCCACAAAGTGGCAGGGTGTTTATGCAGGTTTGGGTCTTGCAGTGCTGTTTTTCTACAGTCTCTACAGACGATATGCAGAATATCGCCTGGCACTGAAGCATCCCGAAAAGCCAGGGGCAGAGAAGGTCATTCAAAACTTTTGGCCAATGGCAATCAAAACTGTTCTGGCAGGCTTTGGATTTTTTGTGGCTGTTCCGGCGGTTATTTACTTTTTGTCCTATATTCCGGCTATGATGTCGGAATCCACAGGCTTGAACTTTTTCTTCACGAATCAAAGTTCCATGTTCAATTATCATGCCAATCTGGAGGCACAGCATAGCTATGGTTCCTCTTGGTGGCAATGGCCCTTTGATTACAAGCCGCTATATGCCTACAACCCAAATCGGGATTTTGTGCCCAAAGGTATTTCTATGGGGATTACCAGCTTTGGTAACCCAGCCATTTGGTGGATGACGATTCCTGTAGTCGTATGGAACATTTGGAAATTGAGAGGTGGCCGAAAGGATCCTGATTTAGGTCTTTTGACGGCGGTTGTGGGTTTCTTCTCTCTGTATGTTCCGTGGATATTTGTAAAAAGAACTGCCTTTATTTATCATTTCTTTCCTTGCGTTATGTTTGTTGTGCTGATGCTTTCGTTCTTCTTTCGGGCTCAAGAGTCACAAGACAAGCGGTGGAAATATGGGAAATGGGTGTATATGGTGTTGGTCTTTGTCTTGTTTGTTGCTTTTTATCCCGTTTTAACAGGCATGGCAGTTCCAACGGCTTATGTTCGTTTGCTGCGGTGGATACCCGGCTGGGTATTGGGATAGCAAATCAAGCACAGAATGAAAAATGTTTTTCCGGAAGGAGTATATATAATGGAAAAAACCAGAGATAATAAAACAGAAAAGGTGACGGTGGAAGGCAGAAATGCTGTCTACGAGGCATTGGCGGCCGGAAGGCCCATCGATAAAATCTGGCTTAGCGAGACAGTTCGCCCCGGTGGCATTAAAAAGCTCATGGATTTAGCAAAAGAGAAGCAGGTGCCGGTGCAGATCGTGAAACCTCAAAAAATTACGGAACTCAGCCGCACAGAAGCCAGTCAAGGGGTTGTGGCTGTCTGCGGTGCTGTGGCATATGCCTCTTTGGAAGATTTATTCTATCGTGCAGAAGAAAAAAATACACCGCCTTTTTTTGTCATTGCAGATGAAATTACAGATCCCCATAATTTAGGTGCCATCATTCGGAGTGCCAATGCAGCCGGTGCACATGGTGTTATCATTCCCAAAAACCGTTCTGCAGGGTTAGATGCTGTGGTGGCAAAAACCTCTGCCGGCGCTGTTCACTACACACCGGTGGTGCGTGTGACCAATCTTTCCAGAACGATTGATACTTTAAAAGAACGGGGACTGTGGCTTGCAGGGGCAGATATGTCCGGCGAGCGGAATTTATATGAATGCGATATGACCGGTCCTATTGCACTGGTGGTTGGCTCTGAGGGAAAGGGCATTTCACGTTTGCTGAAAGAGCAATGCGACTTCATGGTGCAAATTCCCATGCTGGGAGAGATTGAGTCTTTAAACGCATCAGTAGCAGCGGCAATCATGATGTATGAAATTGTGAGACAAAGACAGTTAAGGAAATAGAAATAGTGGTAAAAAATTTAGAAATTGCACGGATAATGTTGATGATGTAATGTTTTGGAAACAGTTACGACCAAAGCAATTGAATCAAGGAATCTATGACTAAAAAAATTTTATAAAATTTTCTATTTTCCTCTTTCTTTTTATAAAAATATATGTTATAATAAGTAATATGTAGTGCATATTGGGTGTTTTATCATTACATATAAGCCATGAGAAGGTGGCTTGTGAGGTGGCTATGAAAAAAAAGAAGAAAAAATGGCCGCTTATTCTTGCGGTTGTTTTGGTAGTGGTCATTGGCATCGTAGCAGCAGGTTATATAGCAATTAATATGGCATTTTCAATCTTTACTGATTCTTTTTATCAGTCAGCCTTGCCGAATACTGAGGTTGTGATAGAACAGGAGACGGAAGAAAGTCCAAGTGCAAGCCCATCCATTGAGCCGGAAGTAGAAGAACCTCTAGGCGATGCAACACATCAGAGCGGAGATTCCTCTGCCGATGCAGAAGCTTCTTTGAAGGCCGTGATGAAGAAGATTCGTGTTGATGCAAAAACACTTAAGGTTTTTGAATCAAAGGTTTCATTTGCCGATAAGATTGCAGTGCTGAACATCCTTAACAGTGGATTATCTGCAGGAGATTATACGGAATTGCTTGGAATGCTTTCCGGTGGCGTAACCTCCGGAGAAGTGCAAAGAGCTTATCAGATTTTACGACGTGGTTTAAACAAGGAAGAAAAAGAGAAAATTCTGCAATATTATTATAAATATGCATACTTAATGCAATCATATAATGAATAAATATGAAAGAAGGAATGTTATTATGAAAAAAGTGCTAAGCTTAATGCTTGCAACTGTGATGATGGTGATGTGCCTGTGTACACCCGGCTTTGCAGCAGCAGGGGATGTAACAGTGAGTGCTGACACCATCACAACAATGATTTCACTGTTAGATGCCAACATGCCTGGTACTCAGGCACTTCGTGCACAGGTCTTTGATGTTCTGAAGCTTTACGTAAGCACAGACCTAAATATGCAGACCTTGATTGAAACTGTAGAAACACTTGGAACCGATGGCGAATCCGTTCCGGGCAATTTGCAGCCGATTGTCAATCAGTTGGGTTCTGCGCTGACAAGCAATAAGGAAAATGTTCTGTTGGTTCTGGATGTTATCTATGCATTGCCGGAAGCAGACAGAGTAAATGCTATTGATGAATTTGTTGCTGCACAGGATGCTGTTGAACAGAACTCGTTTGTTGATGGTGTGTTCCAGGGTTGGGCAGAAGAAGAAAAGATTAACGATTCTGAAACCTTCCAGGATGCACTGGATACTGTTTATGACTATTTTGTAAGCAATGATGGAACACTGGCGACTCATGGTGTTGGTCCCAACACTATTTTGCTTCTGTCTAAAGCATTTACAGATAACCTGCTGCTGACTGATGATGAGGATGACTCTTCTGATTTTGCAGTTGAAGATTATTCTAACGCTTTTGGCGATAGACTGGAAACTAATATTGCAGCACATTTCAGCAGCATTAATGGCAATTCTGACCTGTCTGCAGATGCAATTTTAAATGCGTTTGTTGCCGCATTGAATGATCTGCCCAATAGTGTTAAAGAAGAAGCTAAAGTTGTTCTGGGCGATGATGAAATTGGTCTGTATGTTGAACGTGAAGAGGAAAGACAGCCGAACTATACTCCTTCCGGCAGAGGTCCCAGCGTTGTCGTTGATACCACTGACGATTTGAAGGACATTGTTCCGGATGTAAGCAATCCGCCGGCTCAGCCTCCGGTAGCAGATAGTGCAACGGTTTATTCAGATACAGCTGAGCATTGGGCAAAGGATTATGTTGGCGCCTTGACTGCACGCAAAGTACTTAATGGTTATGGCGATGGTTCTTATCAGCCTGACCAGGGTATCACACGTGAGGAAATTGCAGTTGCTCTGACCCGTGCTTTAGGCTTAGAAGCGCAGGCTGCTAAAGCATCTAAGACAAGATTTACTGACAGTGCCGAGATCTCCGATTGGGCAAGCGCATCTGTTAATTTGATGGTAAAGAATGGCATCTTTAAGGGTAATGATTTAGGTGAATTTATGCCTAAGCGTGTCATCACCAGAGAAGAAATGATTGCCGTTATCGTTAGAGTGTTCAGTGATAATATTGCCATTGCAGATTTGACCTACACTGATGATGCTGATATTTCCGATTGGGCAAGACAGTATGTGAAGAAGGCTACCAATCTGGATATCGTCAGCGGCTATCCTGATGGTTCAATCCGTCCGCTGAATGGTATTACCCGTGCTGAAGCAGCAAAGGTTCTTTACAACTTCATGCACTATGCAGGTTTACTATAAGTGACATGATAGAGGGCAAGGGGACGAACATCCGCAGCGAAGACATTATGCAGCGGGCGTTCCCTTGCCCTCTTTTTTCTTAGGAGTAATGTTTGTTCAAGTTATGTATGATATGAAATCCAGGAGGGAAATGAAATGAAAAAAAGAATGATGGCAGTCTTAATAACAATTTGTTTGTTGATGACTTCCGGGCTGAGTGCATTTGCATCAGGTAGTGATATGTCTGACTTGGTGATTTTAGCACTGACAGAGGTTGACCGTACTATGGTGAAGCTCGCTTTACCGTTTATCAGCACAGATGCCGGGCTTGATGTTCTGGAAGAAAACCTGCAAACATATAAAAACGGCGGTAATGCAGGTGTGGCACAGACGATTTTTGATAAAGCTGTGCGGTATATGGATGTTGATACCATGGAGAGAGCCATAGACAGTTTGCGTGTTATCGACGAGTCATTTCGAAAAAATTGTCAGGATATTTACCTGAATTATCAAACACTGAGTTTAAACAGCAGTGAACAGCGGGGAGTTGATGCCCTGATTGATATTCTGCAACAAAAAGATTCCCGTTTTCAGTCCGTTTTAACTATTCATCAGATTTCTGATGGAATGATTGCCAAAACACTGGAAAGCATGACATCCTTATTGAATGGAAAACCCCTTTTAACTTATTCCGATGGTACATTTTCTGTCAAAAATTATCCCACAGCACTGGCAAGGGAGTTTAATGCAATCTGGCAACCGGTTGACAGCAGCTTTGACATGAATACACACATTGATACATTGGTTGAAACCTTAAATTCTGTTTTATCAAGCTCTAACGGCGAATATGTGGCAGCATTATTGAAGAAAACCGGTCTTGCTGAAGTGAAGGCAGGTTCTACAGATTCCGGCAGCAATGCCGGAGGAAACAATGGCGGCTTAGGTGATGTTAATGACACGGTTGTGACAAAACCGATTGAGCCGTTGCCGACTGTGCAACAGGGCGTTTATGCTATTAGAGAAAACACAGAAAAGAATGTTATGTTGACTTTTGAAGTAACACAAGCAGGCGTTTTGTCTATCCCCGGCAGTTATCAATCCCCTGTGGTCTATGATGCAAATAACATTCCTGTGAAAACAGCCTTATATGTAGATGGCAACATTTTGGCTGAGCTTTCCTCCGGGTTATATACAGTGAAGGAAGCAGTGCCGTATTTTACGGATTGTGACGGTTGGGCAAAGGATTATATTGAAACCTTGTATGCAAGAAATATTATCAGCGGCAGAGGAGAAGGCATTTTCGCACCCTATGACAGCATTACCCGTGAGGAATTTGTCAAGCTGATAACAGAATTGTTGGGTTTGGTTGATTCCACAGCCACAACTACCTTTAAGGATGTGCCTAAGGATGCCTGGTACTATACGTATGTTGCATCGGCGCAGCAGTACGGAATCATTAATGGAATCAGTGCAAGTGAGTTTGGTACCGGTCAGAAAATCAAACGTCAGGATATGGCAAAAATTATTTCTGATGTTTTGAGCAAAAAGGGCATTGTCGCAACAGCTGCCAATGCTTCGGCATTTGGTGATTATGAGACCATTTCCGACTATGCTAAGAATCATGTGCTCTCGGTTTGCAATTTAGGCATTATTTCCGGCGATGATGCAGGCAACTTTAATCCGAACCAATTTGCTAACCGTGCTGAGTCAGCTAAAATGATTTACGGTGTGTTGAAAACGGTTTTAACTAGAGGTTAAAACCCTCATAGAAAGGGCATTTTGGGGCATTTGTGTGTTTTTATGCAAACTGACTAAAATAATTTTTGAAAATTTGGTTAAAAATAGTCTAACAATTTAGCCAAATTTGTGGTATCATTAATAAAGTAAAGAAACACACAAATTATGAGGAGGTAAAAAAATGGCAAGTCTTAATCTAAAAGGCATTTATAAGAAATATGCCGGTGGTGTTACTGCTGTTAGTGACTTCACATTAGATATCGCAGATAAAGAATTTATCGTGCTGGTTGGTCCTTCCGGCTGTGGTAAATCAACAACACTGAGAATGATTGCCGGTCTGGAGGAAATTAGTGAAGGTGAGTTATACATTGGCGACAAGCTGGTGAATGATATGGCTCCCAAAGACAGAGACATTGCAATGGTGTTCCAGAACTATGCTCTGTATCCTCACATGACAGTTTTCGATAACATGGCTTTCGGTTTAAAACTGAGAAAAATGCCCAAAGCTGAAATTAAAAAGCGGGTTCAGGAAGCTGCCAGAATTCTGGATATTGAACATCTGCTCGACAGAAAGCCGAAGGCTCTGTCCGGTGGTCAGAGACAGCGTGTTGCACTGGGTCGTGCTATCGTCCGTGAGCCTAAAGTGTTCTTGATGGACGAACCGCTTTCAAACCTGGATGCTAAGCTGAGAGGCCAGATGAGAACTGAGATCAGCAAGTTGCATCAGAGACTGCAAACAACCTTTATTTATGTAACGCATGACCAGACAGAGGCTATGACCATGGGTACCAGAATCGTTGTTATGAAAGATGGTTTCATTCAACAGATAGATTCTCCCCAGGTGCTGTATGAAAAGCCCTGCAACATGTTTGTTGCTGGCTTTATTGGAAGCCCGCCGATGAACTTTATTGATGCAGAACTGCAGAATGCTGCAGATGGCGGCGTGCAGCTGACTTTTGGCAGCACTACCATTAAGCTGCCGGAAGCAAAAGCAAAGCTGCTTGAAGGTTCTGAGTACATTGGCAAAAAGGTTGTTTTGGGTATTCGTCCTGAAAACATTCATGATGAAGCCGTTATGATGGGCATTACACCAGACTGCATGGTTACTGCTCATGTTGATGTTACAGAAATGATGGGTGCTGAAACTTACCTGTATGTAACGATTGAAAATACATCATTTATTGCACGTGTTAACCCCAGAACTACTGCTAAACCTGGTGAACAGGTTAATCTGATTCTGGATGGTAATAAGATTCATTTGTTCGATAAAGAAACCGAGCAGGTTATTTTAAACTAATTGCAACAGATAAAAGGGTGGCGAGTTTGCCATCCTTTTTTTGTGCAAAAATTGAATTAGGTAGAAAAAACTTGCAATCAGCGATACATTGTGATACAATATTTATGTTTGTGATGCTATCATACAAACGAAAACAGATTCCGGTAAGGAGCATGATGATGTATCAGGTTCATTTTTGTGAAATACTTAGCCAAATTGAAATAGCACCGCATATTTTCCAGGTTTGGGTGCAAAATAAAGCTTTGGCAAAAGAGGCAAAGCCAGGCCAGTTTTTGCATATACAGTGTGGTGATGCTGTCTCCATGCCTTTGCGTCGCCCTATCAGCATTTGCGATGTAGAAGGGGAAACGGTTCGGTTTATTTATGAGGTCAAAGGCAGAGGCACGCAGGCGCTAGCTAAGAAAACTGGTCAATTGGACATTTTAGGTCCCGTTGGAAACGGTTTTACAATTGATAATGAAACTTACAAACGTCCGGCTGTCGTTGGCGGTGGCATTGGTGTTTATCCCATGCTGTATCTGACAAAAAAGCTCTTCCATGCTTCTGTGTATCTTGGCTTTCGAAATAAAAGCCTGGTTACGCTGGAAGCAGAATTTCAACCGGCGGCATCTTTTCTTTCTATTTCCACAGACGATGGCAGCTATGGTCACCACGGATTCGCATTAGACCGGCTCCGTCAGGATTTTTTAGAGAAACAGTTTGATATTATTTACGCTTGCGGTCCCAAAGGGATGCTGAAGGCGATTCAATCCTTTGCAAAAGAGGTTGGTGTTCCTTGCCAAATTTCTCTGGAAGAGCGCATGGGTTGTGGCATTGGTGCATGTTTAACCTGTAGCTGCGAGACCCATGAAGAAGGCAGCGGAAAATATAAGCGTGTCTGCCAGAATGGCCCTGTTTTCTGGTCTGAGGAGGTTGTGCTATGAACATGAAGGTGAACATTGCAGGGGTGACGTTGGAGAATCCTGTTATTGCTGCCTCTGGCACGTTTGGCTTTGGCAGGGAATATGCCGAGCTTTATGATTTGAGTGAAATTGGAGCTATCTCCGTGAAAGGGCTGACGAAAGCACCCCGTGCCGGCAATCCGCCCACCAGAATCACGGAAACACCCGGTGGTATTTTAAATAGTGTGGGTTTACAGAATCCGGGCGTGGATGCCTTTATTTCAGAAGAAATTCCTTTCTTGCGTCAATATCGTTGCAAAATTATTGCCAATATGGCAGGGAGTACGTTTGAGGACTACTGCGAAATGGCTGAAAAACTGTCTGATGCGGATGTTGACCTTCTGGAGATGAACATATCCTGCCCCAATGTGAAGGCCGGCGGTGCGGCCTTTGGAACCAATCCTAACACCGTGTATGACATTACGAAGACTGTGCGTCGCTATGCTAAAAAACCGTTAGTAGTCAAGCTTTCTCCCAATGTTTCTGATATTTCAGAAACGGCGAAGGCAGCAGAGGCGGGAGGGGCAGATGCACTGTCACTAATTAACACTTTAACAGGCATGGCAATTGACATTAAAACCCGCCGACCGATTCTGGCTAATGTGATTGGCGGTTTGTCAGGCCCGTGCGTGAAGCCTGTGGCTGTGCGCATGGTTTATCAGGTACATAACGCAGTGAAGTTACCCTTGATTGGCATGGGTGGTATTTCTACCAGCGAGGATGCAGTTGAATTTTTACTGGCTGGTAGTACGGCGGTTTCTGTGGGTACCGCTAACTTTACAGACCCTTTCGCTTGCGTTAAAATTCGTGATGGTATTAAGAAATACATGGAACAAAACCAAATTAAAAATGTGGGGGATTTAACTGGAAAAGTCCTTGTAAAATAAAATTAGGAGGCATATAAATATGAAAAATATAACGCTGGATTACAGCAAAGCATTATCTATTACAAAAGCTGACCTCGATAATATGACAGAACAGATTCAAAAAGCCCATGAAAAACTTATGCAAAAAACCGGCGCAGGTCATGAATTTTTAGGCTGGGTCAACCTACCTAACGATTATGATAAAGAGGAATATGCCAGAATTAAGGCGGCGGCTGAAAAAATTAAAAATTCCTGTGATGTTCTCATTGTGATTGGCATTGGCGGCTCCTACTTAGGTGCCAAAGCTGCTATCGATTTGTTTACCAACAGTTTTTACAATGTACAGACAAAAGATAGAAAAACACCGCAGATTTTCTTTGCAGGTAATTCCATTAGTTCCATTTATTTGTCTGATTTATATAATTTGGTAAAGGATAAAGACATTTGTTTGAATGTCATCTCCAAATCCGGCACCACAACGGAGCCTGCCATTGCTTTCCGAGTGTTTAAAGAACTGGTGGAGAAAAAATATGGAAAAGAGGCTGCCAAGGAAAGAATTTTTGTCACCACAGACAAGTCCCAAGGTGCACTAAAACAGCTTTCCGACCGTGAAGGATATGAAAACTTTGTGATTGCTGATGACATTGGCGGAAGGTATTCTGTTTTGAGTGCGGTAGGATTATTGCCTATTGCAGTTTGCGGTGCTGATTTGGATGCTATCATGCAAGGGGCGCGGGATGCCTATCAGGAATACAATGTTTGTGATTTATCCCAAAACAGTTGTTATTGTTATGCTGCACTGCGCAACATTCTTTATAGACAAGGAAAAACCATTGAAATTATGGTGAATTACGAGCCAAAGCTCCATTACTTTGCTGAGTGGTGGAAGCAGCTGTTTGGCGAGAGTGAGGGCAAGGGTCAGCAGGGTATTTTCCCTGCGGCAGTGGATTTTTCTACTGACCTGCATTCTATAGGGCAGTATATTCAGGATGGTCTTAGAAACCTTTTTGAAACGGTTCTCCACGTGGAAACACCCACGGCAGATGTTACGATTAAAGAGGATGCAGATAACGTAGACGGACTCAATTTCCTTGCCGGAAAAACGGTTTCACATGTTAATGAAATGGCATTTTTGGGTACAGTGCTTGCTCATAATGACGGCGGTGTTCCTAATTTAATTATCAATATTCCCAAGTTGGATGAATATTACTTTGGTAAATTGGTTTATTTCTTTGAAAAAGCCTGCGGCATCAGTGGTTATCTGTTGGGAGTGAACCCCTTTGACCAACCGGGTGTTGAGGCTTATAAAAAGAATATGTTTGCCCTTTTGGGTAAGCCGGGCTATGAAAAGGGAAAGGCTTCTTTGGAGGCACGGCTTCGTTAAATAAGGAGGATATAACAAATGGAATATGCAAGTACCAGGGATAAAAATTTGTCGGTCAGTTCGGCCATGGCCATTAAAACAGGCCTTGCGCCCGACGGAGGGCTGTTTGTGCCCAAGGAAATTCCTCGCATGACAGAAGAGGAAATTGTGGCACTGGCACAAATGTCATACACAGACCGGACGGTGAAGATTCTGGAAAAATTTTTAACAGATTTCACCGGCGCAGAACTCTCTGACTGTGCACACAGCGCCTATAATAAGGAAAAGTTTGAAACAGACGAAATTGCTCCTTTATATAAACTGACAGAGGATGTTTATTTTCTGGAACTGTGGCATGGGCCAACCTGTGCCTTTAAGGACATGGCGCTTCAAATTTTGCCCCATCTTTTAAAGAAATCTGTAGAAAAAACAGGCGAAACCAAAGAAATTGTTATTTTGGTTGCTACCTCAGGTGATACCGGCAAGGCAGCACTGGAGGGTTTTAAAGATGTAGACGGCACCCGGATTATTGTTTTTTATCCGGAGAATGGTGTTTCCAACATGCAAAAGCGTCAGATGGTGACCCAGGAGGGCAACAATGTTGATGTGGCAGCAGTTGCAGGCAACTTTGATGATGCCCAGAGTGGTGTGAAGCAGATTTTTGGCGATAAGGAATATGCACAGGTGCTGGAGCGGAACAGTTTCATGCTGTCCAGTGCCAACTCCATTAACTGGGGACGTCTGGTACCCCAGATTGTGTATTATTTCTCTGCATATTGCAATCTTTTGAAAAATGATGAAATTAAAATGGGTGACACTGTGAATTTTGTGGTGCCCACCGGTAATTTCGGCAATATTTTGGCGGCTTATTACGCAATGGAGATGGGTCTGCCGGTTGGTAAGTTGATTTGTGCGTCTAATGAAAATAATGTGCTGACAGATTTTATTAGAACCGGTGTGTATGACAAAAATCGTGCCTTTAAAACCACAAGTTCACCTTCGATGGACATTCTAATTTCCAGTAATCTGGAACGGTTTTTATATCAGGCAACCGGTTGTGACGATATGCGTGTGGGAACATGGATGCGTGAGCTTGCAGAAACCGGACGATATGAAGTGCCTGATGTGACTAAGGCGAAAATCCGTGAGGTGTTCTATGGCGGTTTCTGTGATGATGCAGAAACCCTGCAGACAATTTCACAGGTGAATCGTGACCACGGATATGTAATGGATACGCACACGGCGGTTGCCAAGTGTGTCTATGAGCAATATAGAAAAGAAACCGGTGACGAAGCTAAAACAGTGATTGTGTCAACTGCCAGTCCTTTCAAATTCAGTGACCGGGTGCTTGCGGCTGTGGCAGGAGAAGAGGCACTGGAGGGACTGGATGATTTCTCTCTGCTTGAGGCTTTGTCTAAACAGGCAGATATTCCTGTTCCGTCATCCTTAGCCGGTCTTAGCTCAAAGGCGGTCATTTTTACAACCACCTGTGAGAAATCAGAAATGTATGATGTTGTCAGCCACATGCTGAACCTGTCATAGACTGGAGGAGACCATGGGAACAAACTGGATTCAGGCTGTGATATATACCACCTCTGAGGGCATTGAGCCGGTGAGTGGCAGACTTTATCAGTTGGGTATTAACGGCCTTGAAATTGAAGATGAGGCTGATTTTAAGAGCTTTTTAGAAGAAAACAGACAGGCTTGGGACTATGTGGATGAAGAACTTTTAGCTGCCAAGTCTTGTGAAACCAATATAAAAATTTATGTCACGGCAGATAGTGCCGGCAGGGAAACACTGGCAGAGGTTGAACGCAGTCTTCAGGAACTTTCGGAGTTGGATACAGAGGGCCGTTTTGGCAGTCTGCGTCTTGGATTTACCAATGTTGATGAGGAAGATTGGGCCAATAACTGGAAACAGTATTTTAAGCCTCTAACTGTAGGCGAAAAGATTTTGATTCTGCCGGAGTGGGAAACGCTGAATGGCGAAACAGACCGGACAGTGTTTGTTATCAATCCGGGCATGAGCTTTGGTACAGGGTCTCACCACACCACACGGCTGTGTTTGGAGCGATTAGAGCAATACATAAAGCCCGGCATGAAGGTGTTGGATTTAGGGTGTGGCAGTGGCATACTGTCGTTGGTCGCGTTGCTTTTGGGTGCTGAATCTGCCACGGCAGTGGATATTGACCCCAATGCAGCTAAAATTGCCCGTGAAAATGCCCGGAGAAACGGCATTGAGGAGGAACGGTATAGAATTTTTGCAGGTAATGTTTTGGAAGATGCAGCACTGCAAAAACAGCTGGCAGACAGACAGTATGACATTATTCTAGCGAATATTGTGGCAGATGTGATTATAGCTTTAGCACCGCAGATTCAACCGCTTTTAAAGCCTGAGGGTGTTTACATTACATCGGGCATCATCACAGACCGGGGCGATGAAGTGCTGGAGACCTATCAAAACCAAGGCATGCACCTACTGAATAAGAGCCAAAGCGGCGACTGGCTGGCCCTGGACTATCAACACAGCCGCCATGCAGAAAACTGAGACTTAATTTTATTGAAAATTGTTGTAAAAAACCTTGTAAACCATAAGTTTGCAAGGTCTTTTACATTTCTTTGACAGATTACTGCATTAGTGGCTTTCAAAGAATTGACAGGCATTAAGAAAGCATTGCTTTTTTTGGGGTGTTGTGGTATAATCAAATTGATAAGTCAATTTCAGCTAAATTTTCCTTATGGCGAGCTAAATTCACTTTGTCGGCTAGATTTGCTAACGCAAGCTAAATGTGCTTCGCACGCTTTAAGAGAAGTTAATTTAGCTACTCCGAAGAAGTTATTTAGCTATGGAGCGAAGCGGAATAATTTAGCTTTAAACGAAGAACAAAATTTAGCCAAAAAGATTGGCATCTAGATTATACAGTCTTTATAAAGTTTGATATGCAAGGGAAAAAAAGCCTTCCCCTTGAGGGGAAGGGGGACCGCTTGCGGTGGATGAGGTGGAAATGAATAACGCTTGCTTTGCAAGCTACACCTCATCAGTCACTTCGTGACAGCTTCTCCTCAAGGAGAAGCCTTTAAGAAAAGCAAAAATTTTCTATCCCTAACTTGACAAAACCATAACGAATAATTTGTCAAATATGTGAGGGCGTGGATTCAAAGATGATGTACCTTTTTTTGTTTGGTGTGCGTTAATATAATAAATTTGTGAAAAATGAAGATAAAATTTTTACAGAAAAATCAACCTTGAACAGTGCGATAAGAACATATATAGAAGGTTTATAAAATAAAAGGAGAAGATTACTGTGTTAATAAGTACAAAACCTGATTCAAAAGGTAAGGAAGCAGTACTTTTTCGTAGTCGATAGCTAACGGAATTTAAATGGACACCGGTGAGAGATATTCCGGTTTACACCAAAGAGACCGGTAAAACAAAACTTTCTGCCGGGGAGGAAAAGCAGGGAATGCTTTATTCCTCCACCGAGCCTACTGACAAGTTTATTACCGAGAACATTTCTTTTGAAACCTTTCTCTCCATAATTGCAAACCCGGACAGTGCCCTTTATAATAAAGATATTAACGGACACAACAACTCATGGGCATATTTTGGAATTGTGTGCAACGGATTCGTACGCTATGCGCTTAACATTAGACGCAGATATTCCACCAAACGGTGGCCAATCATTCCGGGAATGCGCAAAATTGCCGATGAAGCAAGCTATAAGGCGGAGCAGATAGAACTGTGCGATGTGCTTCATGCCTTCGGCAATGGTAAGAATCATGTTGCGCTGATAACAGATATTCTCCGAGACGAGACAGGCGAAATCCGTCAGATTGAAGTTTCGGAAGCAATTCGACCCACCTGTGTGAGAGTGCAGCATGATGTGAAAGATTTTTATGAAAAGTATAAGCTTTTTGCACTCTGGAGATACGATTTTGTCGATTCGGTGCCTATGCCCGACGAAAAACAGGATGAGTGCCTTAAACGGGGAGTGCCTGACCTTCCGGTAATTGCGGGGGATTACGGCAACAAAACCAACTACCGTACATACGAAGATGTTGTTATTTCGGTATTCGACGAAGGGGACAATGAAATTGAAATCTGCCGTGGCGATGAAGTTATAGAAAAAATCACCATTTCGGGCAGAGGCAATATTTCACGTAAGTTGGACCGCGGATATTATACAGTTAAACATATAAACACTGGCAAAAGTGTAGAATTCTGCGTTACAATGCCCCAAATCAGTCACAGTGTCGAAAACGGAAGGCTTACCGTAAAAGTAGATTCCTGCGACCCGGAAAGTAAAATTTTATATATGGAATTCCGTGAAAGAAGCAGAAGTGAGCTTGCGAAAACTTCGGGAAAAGACGGCGAAAATATTGCTGTGGCATTCTATAGCAATACCTGTGCATCTCTTTCCAAGGTTGAGGAGCTCACGGACGAGGAAAAGAAAACCGGCATGATTACAAAAGATATTCCCGAAGATGCAGGAAACTTCAAGATTTATTTTGAAAATAAATACGGAATTTGGACGCACACTATGATAAGAATATAGCAAATAATGTTGGTCAATCTTTTGCTTTTTTGGTACTGATTTGACACGAGTTATTGCTAAAAAGATTGGCATCTAAATCGCACAGTCTTTATATAAGGGATGTCGAAAAAAGTCGAAACTAAAAAATGTCTCCCCTGTGTAAGGGGAGGTGGGTTGCGTAGCAACTCGGAGGGGTTGTAAATTAAAGGGAACAACAATCCCTCAGTCAGCTATGCTGACAGCTCCCTTTACACAAGGGAGCCTTTGAAAGGAGAAGAATTATGGCGGATTTGTTTATAAAAATGGGAGTAAATGCTCCAAGTTCGGATGTTGATGATGTAATGAAGGTGCTTGGCTATATTTATGAACAAGAAATTATAGATAAACAAATTGCTATGCAAGCGTATGCGACGGATTTTTCAGATGGTGCAATTGGTGTTATTTCAAGCATGAGCATAACCTTAAAATATGATGAAGATATGGAAACTAAAGAAATAACAGAATATGTTATTTGTTCATTAAAGCGATTTATCGATGAAGAAGGAAAAATGATTTGCGAAATGACAATATCTCCAATAGCACATAAATTAGTATGGCTGGTTTTTGAACAGAGGAAATACGAAGGTAATGAGAATGAACGAGAACAATTCATACAGAAGCAGGCAAAAATTCTCGGAATTATTTAATTATTTTTAGTACTAACTTGTTATGAACAACTACTGAAAATATATGTCATCTAGATTATGCAGTCTTTATATAAGGGATATCGGAAAATGTTAGGAACAAAAAAAGCCTCCCTTGCCTAAAGGGAGGGGGACCGCCAAAGGTGGTGGAGGGATATATGGATAGGAAACATAACACAAATTTAACAACCAATGCAAGAACTTTGCGTAAAAATATGACAAAAGAAGAAAGACATCTTTGGCATGACTTTTTAAAAAGGTATCCTGTTAGATTTTTAAGACAGAAAGTAATTGATAATTACATTGTCGATTTTTATTGCCATAGTGCAAGGTTAATTATTGAACTTGATGGTTCGCAACATTATGAAGAAAAAGGATTGTTAAAAGATCAAATCAGAACAGAAAGAATTGAGAAAAGGAACTTGACAGTTATTAGAATACCTAACAACGAGGTAAATAAAATTTTTGAGGAAGTTTGCATGTACATAGATAATGCAGTAAAAGAATCCCTCCGTCAGTCTGCGACTGACACCTCCCTTTAGGCAAGGGAGGCTTAAAACATTGAAAAGGAGTGGTAATGTGTTCAAAAAAGAAAAAGTTGAAAAGAAAATTCCAGACAATACATATAGAGTTATTAAAATTAGTAAAGATGCATTGTATGAATTTATTTATGAATCATTTATAGATAATCAGGAAACTTTTTTTGATGTAACAGATGGAACTAAAATTATGACTTCATTCGGTGTTGATTGGGATGAGGATTCGTTTATAATGGTCGCACAAAATTCTAACGATGAACCGCCATTCTATAATGAAATTGATATTAACAAAATATCTAAAGTAATAGATGATACGACAAACACGATGTATGCTGAAAATAGATATATTGAATTAACTCAAGAACAACTTGATGCAATTCAAGAAAAGGAATAAATTTTTGGTTTCAATTTGATATGAACTATTGCTAAAAAGGTTTGCATCTAAACCTTATATCCCTTATAACGCAGATTATGTCAAATATTACTGAAAGGAAGAATTTTGTGAAAAACAAAAAACTGAAGAATTTTGTGTTTCTAAATATAGGAAGTGTGCTTCTTTCTATTGGAGTATATTTCTTTAAAATTCCAAATGGATTTGCAACAGGGGGTGTAACTGGTATAGGTACTGTTTTGGGAAAACTTTTTCCATAACACCTGCAGTATGGATATGGATTTTGAATATTACACTTTTGTTGCTGGGATTTTTATTTTTAGGTTGGCAAAATAGCTTTAAAACGATTTATTGCAGTATGTTTTATTCGGCCCTTACATATGTATTTGAGTTGTTCATACCGCTTTCTACTCCGCTTACAAATCAACCGCTTTTAGAATTGGTGTATGCAATGCTCCTTACAGCTATTGGCTCGGCAATGATCTTTAATAGTGATGCATCTTCTGGCGGAACCGATATAGCCGCTTTAATTTTGAAAAAATATACAAGTCTTGATGTTGGCAAAGCTTTGTTGACTGTTGATTCCATTGTTGCTGTGAGTTCTTTTTTTGTTTTCAATATACAGGCAGGATTGTTTTCAATGCTTGGCTTATTTGCAAAAGCATTCTTGGTAGACAGTGTTATTGAAAGCCTAAACACTTGTAAATATTTTGTTGTCATAACTACAAAACGCGAAGAAATATCGCAATACATTATAAAAACACTTCATCATGGCGCTACTGTTATCGATGCGATTGGCGAATTTACAAAAGATCAAAGAACAATGATTCATACGGTGTGCAAACGAGCAGAGGCAATAAAACTCAAAAAAAGAATCAAAGAAATCGACCCATCTTCTTTCATTATTGTTACTACCAGTAGTGAAATTATCGGACGTGGATTCAGAAATGTTTGATTATGTTTTTGGTCCTACATTGACACGAGCCAAATGACAGAGCGTCAAAAAAACTTGTCTTTTAGGCAAAAGGAGAGAAACTATGCTTTCTTATAAAATCTTGAGCTTTGCTAGTTTTTTAATGGTGTTTTCGATAGGGTATTTATTTGCAGAACTTTTACGTAAAAAATATGGAAACCAAAACGACAAAACATTTTTAAAGTATGCCAGGATAGTTTTGCTTCTTATCAGCGCTGTTTTATTTGTTTGGTTACTCCTTAACAAGGAGTTGTTCCATTGGCATTATGATATTGCAACGGGGGAGCCGGTTGACCATTATAGTACCTATGGAAGATGTATGATATATACAACAATTGCAATACTTGGCAATATAGTTGCCGCTATTATAGGAATCAAAAGAAAGTCTTAACAATCTATGGTGTTTAATTGCTTGTGTTTGTTGCAGCAATGATATCATTTTAGATGGTTTTGGACATAAAAAAGAAGATTGTTTATTTTCTTATATCTTAAAAGGAGTGATTTTAAATGAAAAAAGAGGAATTACTGAAACGCATAGGGTCTGTTGAACAGCTGGGTGGCATTAGGGACTATACGTTTAATGACGGCAAAGCAAAGGGCGTTAGAGCCATTGAAATTAACACAGGGAATCTGCAGTTTGTAATCCTTCCCGACAGATGCTTAGACATTGCACAAACATTTTATAAGGGCCGTGCAGTCAGCTGGATTTCAAAGACCGGCATTACCGCACCTTCTTATTATAGCAAAGAAGGGGACGAGTTTTTGAGAGGCTTTTATGGCGGACTCATTACAACCTGCGGCCTGAAGAATATTGGAAACGCCTATGATGGTGAAGGCTTGCACGGAAAAATTGCAAACATTCCTGCAGAAAAGGTGAGCATTTCGGCTGATTGGCAGGGCGATGATTATGTTATGACAGTTTCAGGCATGATGCGTGAAAACAAGGCATGCTGCGAAAATCTTTTGCTCAAGCGTACAATCACGGCAAAGCTTTTTTCAGATGAGTTCACTGTAGAAGACACGTTAATCAATGAAGGCTTTATGGATGAGAAAATTGCATTCTGCTATCATTGTAACTATGGCTATCCCCTTGTTAGAGAAGGTGCCAAGATGATTAATGTTCAGCCTGAAATTGCTGATATCCATGCACCGATTCACGGCAAAGAGGAAGAGTGCATCGGCGTTAACCACACCGGCGATTATGCAACTGCAGGTATTGAAAACGGTGAAATGGGCGCCTATATCACATATAAAAGAGACACAATGCCTGATTTTCTGGTGTGGAAGATGCTTGGCGAGAGTGAATATGTTGTAGGTCTGGAACCCAGAACAACCAATCTGGGCGGAGAAGACATTGCAAAGAATAACAAATATGTAACGTTAAAACCCTTTGAGGAATATAAAACCTATCTGAAGTTTGAATTTAAGGATTTAGTATAAAAGATAAATTCGGAAAATATTTGCCTGAAATTGTTGTGGGGCAGCGGAGAAAGGTGAGGAATCGGCTATGGCATTTGCGCATTTACACGTACATACGGAATACAGCTTTTTAGACGGTCTTTGCCGGCTGGATGCCTTGCTTGACCGTGCTAAAGAGCAGGGGAGCACTGCCCTTGCCATCACAGACCATGGCGCTATGTATGGTGTGGTGGAGTTTTATAAAAAGGCAAAAGCAAAGGGAATACATCCGGTGATCGGCTGTGAAATTTACACAGCCGGTCTTTCCATGGATGACAGGACGCATGAAAACGGCAACAGAACGGGGCATCTTGTTTTGCTGGCAGAGAACATGATCGGCTATCAAAATCTGGTTAAAATTGTATCTGCCGGTTTTTTTGACGGGTTTTACTACAAGCCCCGTGTTGATAAAGCTTTGCTCCGGCAACACACAGAGGGTCTTATTGCGCTTTCTGCCTGTCTTGCCGGCGACATTCCCCACGCTCTGCTGAATGATGACGATAAAGGTGCACGGGCACAGATTGAGGCATATTTAGGGCTTTTTGACCGTGACCATTTCTATTTGGAACTGCAGGACCATGGCATTCCGGAGCAGAAAAAAGTGAACCGGAAGCTGATCGAGCTGGCAAAGGAATATCAGCTGGAGTTGGTTGCCACCAATGATGTGCATTACATTCGACGTGAGGATGCAAAGCATCAGGACGTGCTCATGTGTATTCAAACCAACCGCAAAGTAGCAGAAACTGACCGCATGCGTTTTGAAACCGATGAATTTTATTTGAAAAGCGAAGAAGAAATGACGCATCTGTTCAGTGCTGTGCCACAGGCCCTTGCCAACACGCAAAAAATAGCAGAGCGCTGTCAGGTGGACTTCACCTTTGGTCATTTGCTGTTGCCTAAATATGCTGTGCCGGAGGATGGTGACTCTTTAGCCTATCTGACCGCTCTCTGTGAAACCGGACTTTTTAAGCGGTATGGTGACAATCCAGAAGCAAAAAAACGCCTTGACTTTGAGTTGGGTGTTATCTCCGGCATGGGTTATGTAGATTATTTTTTGATTGTTTGGGATTTTATTAAATATGCAAAAGATAACGGCATTCCTGTGGGGCCGGGTCGTGGCAGTGCTGCCGGCAGCGTTGTGGCTTATTGTTTGGGAATCACCAACATTGACCCGCTGAAGTATAACCTGCTTTTTGAGCGGTTTTTAAATCCGGAGCGAATCAGCATGCCCGATATTGACGTGGATATCTGTAATGAAGGCCGCCAACGGGTGATTGACTATGTTGTGGAGAAATATGGCCGTGAAAAGGTGGCACAGATTATCACATTTAATGCCATGAAGGCACGGGCTGCCATTCGTGATGTGGGTCGGGTGCTGGATATTGGCTATGCGGAAACTGATGCTGTTGCCAAAATGATTCCCAATGAATTGGGCATCACCATTAAAAATGCTTTGGAAATTAACCCTGATTTGAAGAAAAAGTACGATGAAGACCCGCAGGTTCATGAGCTTTTAGATGAAGCACTGGCACTGGAGGGTTTAATTCGCAATGCAGGCACCCACGCTGCCGGCGTGGTGATTTCACGGGATGTAATCACCGACCACATTCCCATTCAGAAAAATGATGATGTGATTACCACCCAGTTCCCTATGGGGAACATTGAAGAACTGGGTTTCTTGAAAATGGACTTTTTGGGGCTCAGGAACCTTTCCATTATTGATGAGGCTTTGTCTGTCATTGAGGCTTCCGGCAAAGAGCGGCCTGACATGGAGCATATTTCCATGAATGAGCGTGAGGTTTATGCCATGTTATCAAGAGGCGAAACAGAAGGCGTGTTCCAGCTGGAATCTTCAGGCATGAAACAGTTTATCAAGGAACTAAAGCCTCAAAGCCTTGAAGATGTGATTGCCGGCATTTCTCTATATCGTCCCGGTCCTATGGACCAGATTCCACGGTACATAGAAAATAAGAACCATCCGGAAAGTGTTAGCTATCTGCATCCCATTTTAGAAAAAATTCTGGACGTGACCTATGGCTGTATGGTGTATCAGGAGCAGGTTATGCAGATTGTTCGTGAAATGGCAGGCTATTCTTTGGGACGTGCAGATTTGGTGCGCCGTGCCATGAGTAAGAAAAAGGCTGATGTGATGGCAGAGGAGCGTAAAAACTTTATTCACGGAAAAACCGATGAAACAGGTCAGGTCGTGATTGATGGTGCTGTGCGTCGGGGTGTGAGCGAGCAGGTGGCAAACAGCATTTTTGATGAAATGATGGATTTTGCTCAGTATGCGTTTAATAAATCTCATGCGGCTGCCTATTCGGTGATTACCTATCAGACTGCTTATTTAAAATGTTTTTATCCGGCAGAATATATGGCGGCGCTGCTTTCTTCTGTGCTGGATTCGCCGGAAAAAGTGGCACGGTATTCTGTTGAATGTAAACGCATGGGAATTCAAATTCTGCCGCCTGATATCAACAAAAGTTGCAGTGGTTTCACGGTGTCTGACAATAACATTCGTTTTGGTTTAGCTGTGATTAAAAATGTGGGTACCGGCATTATTGATGCCATTGTGGCAGAGCGTGAAAAGAACGGGTTGTTTACTGGTTATGAGGATTTTGTTAAGCGAACCGCTTATTTAAACGTTACCAAGCGTGTGCATGAGTTTTTAATCAAGGCCGGCGCTTTTGACGCTTTGGGCGAAACACGTGCGGCACTGCTTTTGGCCTATGAAGGGATGCTTTCTGCCGCTGCAGAGGATAAAAAACGGAACATAGAGGGGCAGATTTCACTATTTGGTGAAGCAATGGAAGAAACGATTGTTCCAACAGAAAATGTTTTACTAAAGCGGGAAGAATTTCCTGCCAAAAAGCTGTTGGCACTGGAAAAGGAAAGTGTTGGCTTTTACCTTTCCGGTCATCCTTTAGATGATTATGCTAAAGAGGTTGCAGAGATTTCAGACTTTTCTGTGATTGATATTTTGGAAGCAGACGGTAGCCATACGGCACCTGAAGATGGCATGAATATGACTCTGTGCGGTGTGGTTTCGCATGTTCGGGAAAAAATTACGAAAAACAATCAGCGCATGGCTTTTGTAACCCTAGAGGATGTTACTGCATCTATAGAATGTATTGTTTTTCCAAAAATATATGAAAATTTAAAGGCATATTTCACAGAAGATGCGATTGTTGCCATCACCGGTCGGCTCAGTATGCGTGAGGATGAGGAAGCCAAACTGGTAGTGAACGAAGCGCAGCCTCTTTCTGAGGTGATAAAGAAAAAAGCGGCGCAGGCAGAAAACCGTAAGCTTTATTTGAAATTTAATTTGGGAAAGGATTATCTTTTAGATCGCATCAAACCCATTTTGACAGCCTATAGGGGTTCTGTGCCGGTTTATATTCATATTGAAGAAACTAAAACCACAGCTATGGCACCCCAAAGTTTATGGGTTGTGCCGGAAGATGAATTACTGGTCAGCCTGAAAAACATGTTGGGGCAGGAAAACGTGGTTTTAAAATAAGCAAAGACCATATTCTCTATTGCGTTCTAATTGAAAATATGGTAAGATAATGTAGAATTTAATAAAAGAAAGGTTTGAGAACATGGAACTGTTAGCATTTGTTTTGTATTTCGTTGCCATGCTCGCAATCGGCGTATACTTTTTTGTGCGTTCTAAGAGCATTACAAGCGGAGAAAAGGATTATTTTTTAGGTGGGCGCCAGATGGGTCCCTGGGTTACTGCGATGAGTGCACAGGCATCTGATATGAGTGCGTGGCTTTTAATGGGTTTGCCCGGTAGCATTTTTGCTTTTGGATTTGGTCAGGCATGGATTGGCATTGGTCTTGCCATTGGCACGGCCCTGAACTGGATTTTTGTGGCTAAGCGGCTGCGGAAGTTCTCTAAGGCCTCCGGTGATTCCATTACCCTGCCGCAGTATCTTTCTAACCGGTTTTTAACAGCTAATCCTGCATTGAAAATCGTTTGTGCAGTGGTATTTTTAGTCAGCTTCACGTTATATGTAGCTTCGGCTTTTTCTGCCGGTGCAACAGTGTTCCATCAGTTGATTCCGCAATTGTCTGTTGAAGTTGAAATGATTATTTTTGTGGCAATTCTGTTGGTATACACCTTTTTGGGCGGTTATAAAGCAGTTTGTTGGACAGACTTTTTCCAAGGACTGTTAATGCTGGCAGCACTTTTAGCAGTGCCCATTACCCTTGCATTTTTTAAGGGTTTAGACCCTGCGTTGCTGCAAAACGTGGTAACCAATGGAAGCACCGGTGATTCCTATAGTTTTGTTGCCAACTTCTTCAATGCCAGTTGGCAGGATATTGTTTCCGGTCTTGGTTGGGGCCTTGGCTATTTCGGCATGCCTCACATTCTGGTGCGGTTTATGGCTATTGAAAAGCCCAGCATGGTAAAAAAATCTGCAACGGTTGCTATTGTGTGGGTTGTGCTGTCACTGGGTGCTGCAATTTTAATTGCATATTTCGGCAGAATGCTTATGATGAATTTCCCGGGAACAGAGATTCCTTTCGCACAATATCTGCTGGAAAACGGTTTGCAGGAGACCGTTTTCATTCAGCTTTCAAGAATGATTTTCCCTGCCTTTATTGCCGGATTGCTTTTAGCAGCCATCATAGCGGCATCTATGTCAACGGCTGATTCTCAGCTTTTGGTGGCGTCTTCATCCTTCACCAGCGACATTTACAAGCCCTTTATCAAAAAGAATGCTTCTCAGAAAGAGCTTCTTTGGGTTGGCAGAATCGTGGTGGTTGTTGTTACCATAGTGGCATATTTCATTGCCAGCAGCAAGGGTTCCGGTGCACAGGCAATTATGGATATGGTCGGCAATGCCTGGGGTCTTTTCGGCGCAGCCTTCGGTCCTGTTGTGATTCTGTCTCTGTTCTGGAAGCGGTTTACTTATAAAGGTGCTGTTGCTGGCATTGTGGTAGGTGCAGTTGTTGATATTATGTGGCTGCTGTTAGACAATGTATCTTGGGTGTTTGATAGTGGCATGGCAATCACGCTTAACACTTCTTCTATTTATGAAATTGTTCCCGGATTTATTCTGGGTACCATTGCTGCCGTTCTTGTTACTTTACTTGATAAAAAGCCTGCAGCTGAGGTTATTGCAATTTACGAAACAGCAACAGATAATTCGATTGATGACTAATTAAGAGAAAATGAAGAGGCCTGTAGCCAAGCTAAATTGTTTTGGCTGCAGGTCTTTTAATTATAGTAAGAAAATTTAGGTGTTCTCTTGTAAAGCAGGCTGGCAAGAAAGCATTCAAAATTAGTGATTTACTCTTTTTAAAAAAGTTTTGCAAAAAACGAAAAAAATGCTTTACAAATCCCTCGGCCTGTGTTATAATAATCAAGTACTAAAGATTTGCTGTCTTAGCTCAGTAGGTAGAGCACTTCCTTGGTAAGGAAGAGGTCGGCAGTTCAACTCTGCTAGACAGCTCCACAAAACCACTCCTTAAGGAGTGGTTTTTGTTTTAGGTGGCTTTCTTTTTTTCTTCAACCAAGGGGAGATGCAAAAGTGAATTTATTACGTCATCTCCTTGAACTCACAGAAAATCATTCCGCTTTTGTTTGTTCATCATGACGAATCTTTTATATGAATGTGTGCTTGTGTAATACGATTTTTGGTGAAGTTTGTTATGGATTGTTTAAAAAATGACAGATTTGTAAACAAAGAGAGTATAACTTTGACATTTACAAGAATTTCATATATAATATAAGAATACAAGAATAACACTAGGAGGATTTCAATGGCAGACCACGTTTATAAGCCTTCAGAGGTACCCAAGGGTCAGCGTTGGCAGCAATTTTTGGATTATTATAAAACGCCCTGCATTTTTATGATTTTAGGAATAGTAATACTGATTTCAATTCTGCAGGCAACGGTTTTTTCAACCAAGGCTGATATGACGATTTTAGCAGGTTATAATCAGTTTATAGATTCCGCCTTTTGGGAACAGGCTATGGATGAGTTTTCCAGCATGTCCTTTGACTTCAACGAAGACGAAAAGAGCGTTGTGAAAATTGAATCTATTTTTATGGATGCATCTGTTAAAGGAAGTAATCCGGAAATGTATATGGCTTATCAGTCTAAACTGATGGCTTCTTTGGTTGGGGCTAAAAGTGCCTTGCAAATTGCAGATGATGAGGTGCTTGAAATATTAGAGGCACAGAACCTTTTGGGAACCTATGGTGAGTTGCCGGATTCTATGGGTCACAGTGCTGATGAAGTGATTAAAATTCCCCTTTCAGAGCTAGCGCCCTTTAAAAAAATGGAGAATCTACCGGAAGGGTTGTACATGACCTTGCGTCCTGAAGAAGCTATGCAGATTGGCGGTAGCCAAAAAAAATTGGCGGCTTATCAGAAACAGGTTGAGGCACTGGTGGCCATGATGAACTAAACGACTATATTTTCAGCTGCAATTTGTTTGCGGCTTTCTTTATGATATATTTTTGATTTGCTATGATGAGAGAGGAGTCTGTTTTATGCTAAAAAATTTAAGACCATGCTTAAAGGACTATGGAAAATATGCCTTATTAGCACCGATTACCGTTATTTTGGAAGTGCTTTTAGAAATTCAGATTCCTCGTTATATGGCGAATATCATTGACATTGGCGTTGGCAATCGAGATATTGTGTATATATTACAAACAGGCGGCATGATGGTGCTGATGGCAATTTTTTCTCTGGTTTTTGGTGCCCTTTCGGCTCGCTTTGCAGCAAAGGGTGCTATGGGATTTGGAAAAAACGTGCGGCGGAAGGTGTTTCACAAAATTCAGGAATTTTCTTTTGCTAACGTGGATAAGTTCAACACGGCATCTCTCATTACACGGTTGACAACAGATGTTACTTTAACGCAGAACACCTTTATGATGTTAATTCGAATGTTTGTCAGGTCGCCCATTATGCTGATTAGCGCCACGATTATGGCAACGCGAATCAATGCAAAGCTTGCAGTTGTTTTCTTAATTGCCATTCCCATTCTGGCTACAGCTTTGGCTGTCATTATGCTGATGGCCTTTCCACGGTTTCGGAAGATGCTAACCTGCTATGATAAAATGAACGGCTCTGTTCAGGAAAATCTCATCGCCATTCGAGTGGTGAAGGCCTTTGTGCGTGAAGGGTATGAAAACGAGAAATTTGCAGACAGTGCCGAAGCACTGCGCAAGGCACAGCTGAAGGCGGAACGTGTGCTGATTTGCAACATGCCTCTAATGCAGCTGACAGTGTATACCTGCATTGTTGCCATTTTGTGGTTTGGCGGCAATATGGTGATTGCCGGCACCATGGACAACGGTGCTCTCATCAGCTTTATCAGCTAT
>JAZSAS010000002.1:0-28117 GCA_045602005.1 Clostridia bacterium | reverse complement strand
CTTTAATATGTAAAGCTATAAGCTTTTTGGAACCACGGGCATAGCCCGTGGTTTTCATTCTACGATGAATCAAAAACGGACTGTCATTGAAAATTTCTTTGACAGTCCGTTTCTTTTGTTATATAAACCAAGATTCTTGTACTTTTTTCTTTATCTCGCTTGACATTCTTGGACTTTTGTTGTATAATTGAATTATTAAGAGGAACCGGAGGCATTACAAATGAAAAAGCAATCATCTAATTCACTGTCTTTAAAACTAAAATTGTTTCGTTATGATACCGGCCTGTCACAGGAGGAATTCTCAAGCAGGCTTGGCATTCCCAGAGGGACGCTGGCAAATTATGAAACAGGCAAACGTCTGCCCGACAAAAAGCTTCTCGCCCGCATAGCCAGCGAATTTCACGTGATGGATGATGTTTTAATGGACCAAATTGTTTATCAACATCCCGTTTTCAACGAAGATTTGCCGCCCCGTTCGCTAAAGGAGCTGGTGCAGAACCATGGCGCAAAGCTGGATATTTCTCAGCTTTCTCCCACCCAGAAGCTCAGCATGCTGACATATTATGATTATATTCTAAAAATCCAAAAGGAGCAAAACGAGGCAACTTCCTGATGCGTGTTCAAAAAACCAGGGGCGATGACCGTTTCACCCGCAAAATCATACGTTTGCGTGCTGTAATGGTCATCGCCCCTTAATATTTGTGTTTGTTTTGTGCAATTCTCTTTTTAACGATGGGAATAAAACGCCTTGTAGCACTGATGTGCCATATAAATGTCTAACTTGGAGGCAATTTCAAAGGGCGCATGCATGGAAAGTAAGGGCACGCCGCAATCCACAACCTCCATATCCAGATTGGCCACATATTGGGCAATGGTGCCGCCACCGCCGCAATCTACCTTCCCCAGCTCACCGCTTTGCCAAAACACCCCGGCTTCGTCAAAGCATTTGCGCACCTGTGCCACAAACTCTGCATTAGCATCAGAGGTGCCTGATTTTCCACGGGAACCGGTATATTTTGTCAGCACCACACCTCGACCAATAAAGGGGGCATTCAATTTTTCATGCACTTCAGGATAGGTGGGGTCAACACCGGCGCTCACATCAGAGGAGAGACACCGTGAATTACGAAACGTTCGCTTGAGCATGAGTTCATGATAGCTGCCGGTGGTTTTTTCCAGAAGCAGTGCCACGGCATACTCAAAAAAAGCCGAACGCATGCCGGTGTTACCCATGCTGCCGATTTCCTCCTTGTCTGTCAAAAGGCACACGGCCGTTTGGACAGGGCTTTCTGTTTCCAATAGCGCCATTAAAGAAGTGTAAGCGCACACCCGGTCATCATGACCATATGCGCCCACCATGCTGCGGTCAAGACCCACATCACGGGCAGGAAGAGCCGGCACAATCTCAAGCTCTGCGGAGAGAAAATCTTCCTCACAGATGCCGTACTGATGGGAAAGCAGCTTCATGAGTGCCTCTTTTTCGGCATCTTTTTCAGCATGTTCATCCGGCAAACTGCCGGCTAACACATTCAGTGCCTCACCGGTAATGATTTCTGTTGCCTTTTTCTGCATTTGGTCTGTTGCCAGATGGGGCAGCAAATCCGTGATGCACAACACTGGGTCTTCAGGCTTATCACCAATGCTAATTTCCACAGTTTCGCCATTTGCTTTAATGACAACACCGTGTATTGCCATGGGAATGGCTGTCCACTGATATTTCTTAATCCCCCCGTAGTAATGGGTTTTAAAAAGTGCCAGACCGCTATCGGCATACAGGGGATTCATTTTTAAATCAATTCTGGGGCAGTCAATGTGAGAAATGACAAAAGAAATGCCTTGTTCCACTGCCTCCTGTCCGATGACAGCCAGAAAAAGATTTTTATTTCGATTGACCATATAAACCTTGTCGCCAGCCTTTAGGGACGTTTTTTCTTCCAAATTCTCAAAGCCCCGACTTTTTGCCATGGCAAGGGCCTGGCTGCAGGCCAGTCGCTCGGTTTTTCCTTTATCAAGATAGGTTTTATATCCTTCTGAAAAGCTATAAATTTTTTCCTTTAAGACAGCGTCTGCCGATTTCCAGCCGCTTTCTCTCAGATACATGTTCTTTCCCTCCTAAAATAATATGGAAATAAACTCTTTGGTTGTAATGCCCTGAATATAGTCCGTTATGTTCACGTCACGCAGCACACTCTCAATCGCCTCTGCCTCATGGTGCACACCTTCTAGCCTTTGCTCCAGCTCGCTAATCGGCTTTTTAGAGAAGAAATCGCCAAAGATTTTAATTTCTTTGATTTCTGACTCTCCCGCAATGTTCATATGAACCTCCACGCTGCCGGCAGAAAACCGCTTGCGCCGGGACAGCTCATATTTTGGAGAATATCCGAAATTCCACTCCCAGGTGGCATATTTTTCATCACGCAACCGGCGGATTTCCGCCTCGTGTTGCCGTATGTCATAGTATTGACAATCCGGTGTGTTTTTAGTCATGTACTCTGCAAACCGCTGAATGAACACCTCTGGTGTGATTGGAGTATTTAAATGGCTGCTAATGTTAGTCACCCGGCTGCGGACCGATTTAATGCCCTTGGACTTTATTTTATCCGGTGACACCGCCAGTGCCTCTGCCAGCCGGCTTTGTTCTACGCTGTAGAGCAGTGTGCCGTGGTGAAGAATTCGGTCTTTATACATAAACTGAGCATTGCCGGAAATCTTCTTGTCACCAATAACCAAATCGTTCCGCCCTTTTAAGGCGGCATTCACACCCAGACTTTGCAGAAAATTGATGACCGGCTGGGTGAATCGCTGATAGTTGCTGAAATCATCACCGGAGTTCACAATAAAAGTAAAATTAATGTTGCCCATGTCATGAAACACCGCACCGCCACCGGTCAAACGCCGAACCACACGAATGCCGTGCTCTTGCACATAATCATAATGAATTTCTGACAGCGTGTTCTGGTTCCGACCCACCACAATGGTGTTGTCGTTCCGCCAGAGCATAAAAATTTCTTCATCAAGCTCTTTAACCAGAAATTCCTCTGCTGCCAGATTAAAATAAGGGTCGGTGCTTTCGTTATAAATAAACAGCATGCCGATCAGCCCTTTCCGCCTCGCATTTTATCGAAGAAGTTTTTTTGTTTTGAGTGGTTTTTGCTATCTAAAGAGCCTTCAAATTCACGGAGTAGCTCCTTCTGCTTGGCCGAAAGGTGGGTGGGGACCTCTACTGTCACCTTCACATATTGGTCACCTCTGCCGCTGCGGCGAAGCATGGGAATTCCCTTGCCCTTTAAGCGGAACACCGTGCCTGTTTGGGTACCCTCAGGAATGGTATATTTCACTTTGCCATCCAGTGTGGGAACCTCCAGCTCTGCACCCAGTGCCGCCTGAACAAAGGTGATGGGCACCTCGCTCATCACATCATAATTATTGCGCTTGAAAATTTCATGTGGCTGCACGGCCACAGTGACAAACAGATTGCCTACTGGTGCACCGGGGTCACCCACATTGCCCTGACCGGACAAGGAAATGCTCTGTCCATGGTCGATACCCGCGGGAATGTTCACCTTAATGGTGCGGGATTTTCTCACCTTTCCCTTTCCCTTACAGGTTTCGCAAGGCTCCTTAATGATTTTTCCCTTGCCGCCACAGGCAGAACAGGTGGTTACTGTTGACATGTTGCCCAGAATGGTTCTCTGGGTGCTGCGGACCTGACCGCTGCCGCCACAGGTGGAACAGGTTGCCATCTCGCTGCCGGATTTAGCACCGCTGCCCTCGCACTGGGCACAAAATTCGGTTCTATATAAATGAATTTCTTTCTCACAGCCAAAGGCCGCCTCTTCAAAGGTGATGGTTACGCCCATTTCCAAATCAGAGCCGGGCTTGGGGGCATTTCGTCTGCTGCGGCCGCCGCCAAAGCCGCCGCCGAAACCGCCGCCAAAGAATCCCTCAAAAACATCTCCAAAGTCAAAGCCGCCATCAAAGCCGCCAAAACCGCCGCCGGCACCAAAATTAGGGTCAACGCCGGCATGGCCGAATTGGTCATACCGCTGTTTTTTATCCGGGTCGGACAGCACCTCATAGGCCTCTCCTGCCTCTTTGAACTTCTGCTCAGCTTCTTTATCATCCGGATTTAAGTCGGGATGATATTTTTTCGCAAGCTTTCTGTAAGCTTTTTTAATTTCTTCGGCGCTGGCACCCTTGCTCACGCCCAAGACTTCATAATAATCTCTTTTTTCTGCCATAAGATGTTTCACCCCTTATACAAAACTAAGAGCTGGTTGCAAAATCATGCAGAATGAACTAGCCATGCTCTGCCATACAAAGGTATGACGAAGGATGTGTTCATAACACAAAGGCTGTTTACAAAGGACATCCGCAGCGTTGCTGCGGATGTCTTCATAATTTCACTTTCTTTGCAAACTTTCAGCCTCTATGCAATCTGTGCATTTTGCCACAGCTCTCTTTTAGTCAACAACCTCATAATCTGTGTCAACCACGTTGTCATCTGCACCTGCACCGGGATTTTGTCCCCCGGCAGCATCTGCACCCGGCGCTGCCCCCTGAGGATTTGCCGCCTGATAAATCTTAGCACTAACCTCATAGAACTTAGCAGACAGTGCCTCAGTTGCTTTTTTAATAGCCTCTGTATCGGTTCCTTTTAAGGCCTCTTTCACTTTTTCAATTTCTGCCTCAATGGCCGCCTTGTCAGCCGCTTCAACCTTGTCGCCCAAATCCTTTAAGGATTTTTCGCTCTGATATACCAAAGAATCAGCATTGTTGCGGGCATCGATTTCTTCTTTTTTCTGCTTATCCTCAGCAGCGAACTTCTCAGCTTCTTTCACGGCCTTGTCAATCTCGTCGTCAGACAGATTCGTGCTGGCGGTGATGGTGATTTCCTGCTCGTTGCCGGTGCCTAAATCCTTGGCAGAAACGTGTACGATGCCGTTTGCATCAATATCAAAGGTTACCTCAATCTGGGGCACGCCTCTGGGAGCAGAGGGAATGTTATCCAGATGGAATTTACCCAATGTTTTATTGTAAGCCGCCATTTCACGTTCACCCTGCAGCACGTGGATTTCCACGCTGGTCTGACCGTCTGCTGCGGTGGAGAAAATCTGAGATTTCTTGGTGGGAATGGTGGTGTTACGCTCAATCAGCTTTGTGAACACGCCGCCTAAGGTTTCAAGACCCAAAGACAGGGGCGTTACGTCTAAGAGAACAATGCCGCTTACGTCACCGGAAAGCACGGCACCCTGAATAGATGCACCCACAGCCACACACTCATCGGGGTTAATGCCCTTGTGAGGCTCTTTGCCGGTAATTTTCTTAACTGCTTCCTGAACGGCAGGAATTCTGGAAGAACCGCCAACTAAAAGCACTTTATCAATCTCGCCAGCAGAAAGACCTGCATCACGCAGTGCGTTCCTGGTGGGCTCCATGGTGGCTTCAACCAGGTCACTGGTCAGCTCGTCGAACTTGGCACGGGTCAGGGTGATGTCTAAATGCTTAGGACCGGTGGCATCAGCTGTAATAAACGGCAGATTTACGTTGGTGGTGGTTACACCAGAAAGCTCGATTTTTGCTTTTTCTGCTGCTTCTTTTAAGCGCTGCAAAGCCATTTTGTCGGCCTTTAAATCAATGCCGTTTTCTTTTTTGAATTCATCTGCCAAATAGTCAATCACTCTCTGGTCAAAGTCATCACCGCCCAAACGGTTATTACCGCTGGTTGCAAGCACTTCGAAAATACCATCGCCCAGTTCCAGAATGGAAACGTCGAAGGTACCGCCGCCTAAGTCATAAACCATGATTTTCTGGTCATTTTCCTTATCCATGCCATAAGCAAGAGCAGCCGCGGTGGGCTCGTTAATGATTCTCTGCACTTCAAGACCGGCAATTTTGCCTGCATCTTTGGTGGCCTGTCTCTGGGAGTCATTAAAATAAGCCGGAACAGTGATAACCGCATGAGAAACCGGCTCACCCAGATATGCCTCAGCATCGGCCTTTAATTTCTGCAGAATCATTGCAGAAATCTCTTGGGGAGAATAAGACTTGCCGTCGATATCTACTTTTTTATCTGTACCCATATCACGCTTAATTGAGCTGATGGTGCGGTCGGGGTTTGTAATAGCCTGACGCTTTGCAACCTGACCCACTAAACGCTCGCCCTCTTTGGAAAACGCCACAACAGAAGGAGTTGTTCTGCCGCCTTCTGCGTTAGGAATAACAGTGGGTTCGCCACCTTCAATAACAGACACACAGGAATTGGTTGTTCCCAGGTCAATACCGATAATTTTTGCCATAATGATTACCTCCTGATATAAAACAATGATAATATATAAATTTATTTTAGTTTGCTACTTTTACCATGGAATGCCGAATAACTTTTTCTTTCATTTTATAACCCTTCTGAAACTGTTCTGCCACAGTGTTTTCGGGGAGTTCTTCATCCTCAATGTGCATCACGGCATTGTGGACGTTGGGGTCAAAGGGGCAACCCTCTGCCTCAATTTCACTAACACCCATTTTCTCAAGGGTTTCTAAAAGCTGTTTCACAATCATTTGAACGCCCTCTTTAAAGGGTGAATCCTCCTCGCTGGCCACGGCACGTTCCAAATTGTCCAGCACCGGCAATAGATTGCCAACAGTGTCTATTTGAGCGTTAACATAGGTTTCATCTTTTTCCTTCTGGGTGCGCCGCTTGTAGTTATCATATTCTGCCAGCGTCCGAAGGTGCTTATCATAAAGCTCGTCATATTTTTTCTGAAGCTCGCAAAGCGCTTCGTTTTCGGCTTCTTCTGCCTGACAGGATGCCTCTTTTTGAATCTCTTCCGGCTCTAACGCTTCATCCTTTTCTTTTATTTCATCGTTTTTCACTGTGTTTTCCATTCCTTTCCCTGTCAATCCTCGTCAATGTACAGCTCATATAACAGCCGGTTCAGCACTGCGGAGACCTTTTTGATTCTGGCGATTGTGCGGGAATAATCCATGCGGGTGGGGCCAATGATGCCCAGCCTGCCCATTACCTGATTGCCCACATAGTAATTCGCTGTAATCACACTGGATTTCTGCATGATATCCAACTCGTTTTCCTTGCCGATGCGAATGGTGATATCTTCTCCTTTTCCTTGTTCATCATGACCCGACTGCAAAATTTTCACCATAGAATTTTTATCACCTAAAAACTCTAAAAATTCTTTTGCATGGCAAATGTCACTATATTCCGGATAGTTTAATATATTGGTAACACCGCTGGTGTATACCTCGGTTTCGGCGCGAACATCGTCAATGATATCCGCAATAAAGTCCAGCACCGGAAACAGCAGTTCAAAATGGGCCTGCATGGCACGGCGGATTTCGCTGATTTTCGCCGCACTGATTTCCTCCAGGGTCAATCCCGAAAGCTTTTCCCGCAAAAGGGATGAAAAGCCGTGAACAAACTCGCTGTCTGTCCCCGGGGGAAGCATCACACGTTTGTGCTTCATAACGCCCTCGCCGGTAACCAGAATAATCAGTGCCGAAGTGCTGTCAACCGGCACCAGCTCAACGGTTTTAATGGCACCCCGTTTCATTTCCGGCGTGGTGAGCACTGCCGTGTAATGAGTCAGCTCAGAGAGCATTTCAGCCGCACGCTTGATAATTTTATCAATCTGCCCCATTTGCAGCTCTAAAACATTGCCCAAAGCCGCCAAATCGCTGACCGTCAGCTCTTGCTGATTCATCAGCGAGTCAACATAGAGTCGATAGCCTTTATCTGAGGGGATTCGACCGGCAGAGGTGTGGGGCTGTTCTAGGTAGCCCATTTCCTCTAAATCTGCCATTTCGTTTCGGATGGTGGCGCTGGAAAGGCCGATATCCAGACTCTTTGCCACATGGCGAGAGCCGATGGGCTCGGCACTTTTGATGTATTCATTTATAATAGAATGAAGAATTTTCTTCTTTCTTTCATTCATATTCATAACATCCACCCCGTTGTTAGCACTCTGTCTTGTTGAGTGCTAATATTAAGATAGCACGTTTTCCGGTAATTGTCAAGTCATAAATTATGAATTTTTTATGACCCCATTATTTACAATCAATTAGCTGTGGCAAGCTCTGAAACAAGGAGACTCATCAGGACTTCGTTATCCATAGAGTTCGATTTGATGTAACCGTCGGTTTCTGCCAGACGGTCTAAAAGATGGCGAAGTTCTGCCTGTGAATATTTTGCACTGTCTGACATGAATTTACTCGCCTGAAAGGGACTAATTTTCAATTTAGACATAATTTGGCTTTTATCTGCACCGGCTGCCACCAGCAACTTGGTTTGCAGAAGCTTATCAGCATTGTAGATAATCGCAGAAAGAACCTGATTGGCATCAGTTTTTAAAGCAAACAAATCTGCCAAAAGCCCAAGGGCTGCATCCGGCTTTTTTCTCAGCATGGCAGCAACCATATCAAACACTCGCCCCTCCACAGCAGGGGTGACCAGTGCATCAATATCCTGCCTGGTAACTTGCTCCTGGTCTGCCGCATAGGCAACCAGTTTTTCTGCTTCACGGCGCACCGCCATCATGCCCTCGCCGGTGATTTCATTTAAATAGCGGGCGTCACGCTGGTCAATCTGCTTTCCCAGATTTGCAAACAAACGCACCGTCCACCGAACCATTTCCTCTTCGGTCATATAGGCAAATTCCACACAGGCACCCATCTTATCCACCTGCTTTAAGAGGGCACTGCGTTTGTCAATTTCTGATTCATCAAACAAAATAGATACATAGTCGGGAATATCCTTCAGCCGCTCAGCCCAATAATCCCGACATTCTGCTTTGGCACCGGTTCTGCCGTCGGGCCTAAAAATCAGGGAGTCGTTAAACACCAACAGCTTTTTATCTGCCATAACCGGCAATGCCTCAATGGCCTCATCCACCTGACGGGTAGAGTAGCTTTTCCCTTCAAAGACATACACGTTTAAATCTGTCATCACGTCAGGGGACAAAAGCTCTGTCAGCTGTTTTTTATAATGAGCTTTTAAAAAGGCCTCTTCCCCCCAAAGGAGAAAAACCCGTGGAGGCGGCATTTGCCCTTTAATAATTTGTTTAAGTTCTTCCAGTTTCATCATGGTGTGGCTCCTCCCTTCTTTATGGAATAAATGCCTTCTTTTGTTAAAGTGAATGTCACGTCTTTATCTTCATCAGCACGGTAAATCACAGCACCGCAACGCAAAAGCTGCTCTAGCACGTTGTTAGCCGGAGGACCAAACTGATTTTCCCCGCAGGGAATGTATGCATAAGACGGCTGTGCCCAATCAACAAACGCTTCGGTTGTAGAAGTGGCAGAGCCGTGATGAGACACCTTGAGGATGTCTACCTTTCCCGCACTAGGCCAAGCGCTGACAAGCGCCGCCTCGCCCTCCTGTTCTAAATCTCCGGGCAGCAGGACTGCTGTATCTCCATACGTCAGCTTACAAACCAATGACAGGTCATTTTCATTTTCAACACTCTCAAGCCATAATTCCTCCGGCATGAGAACAGTTAGAGTGCAATCATTTCCAAGGGATTTTTCATCTCCCGACTGCAGCATAACAATCTCTGTTCCCTGTTGCGTTGCACGGTCAAGAAGCACCTGACCCCGGGGGTTTCTTTCAAAACCAATGGGAACCAACAGCGTTTCCACTGGCATTTCTTCCAAAACCGAAATCAAACCGTTGATATGATCTTCATGGGGATGGCTGGCAATCATATAGTCCAGCCGGTGAACGCCCTCTTTTTGCAAATAGGGAAGAACAATCTTTCTTCCTATTTCATAGTCGTCCTGATATTTTGCCACGCCGCCGCCATCAATTAAAATGTTGATGTTTCGGGGCAGGGTCAACCAGGCACAATCCCCTTGACCTACATTAATAAATGTCAGCTCTGCTCTTTCAAGACTGTAATTTGTCCCCAGAACACACAATAGCAAAAGCAGAAACGATATGGCCGCTGCCACTGCCTGAAGATACCGCTTGCGTACACCCCGCTCAAAGGCAAAAATCCAGAGCCCGTACAAATACAGGCCAAACACACTAAATGCTCCAACAGTAAGAAGGCCTGCCTCCCGGCTGCCAAAATCACATACAATTTTTAAAAACAGCTTGGCAAAGGGATAAACAAAACCCGCAACCGGCAGCGCCACCAACGAATGTATCAATCCCAGAAAGCCTATGAGCAAACCGCCAATCAACATCACAGGCAAAAGCGGTGCCACAAGTAGGTTTGTCAGCAAGCTCCACAGAGAGGTTGTGCCGAATATGGAAGCGGCAAGGGGAAGAACAAACAACTGTGCCGAGAAGCTCACGCAGATTAGCGATATGCAGGCAGACAGAAGCCGAGGGATAAGACCACGGCTTTTATCCAAACAGAAAAGTCCTGAAAGAAGTCTCTCCAGAGGCGTTGCAAGCAGTAAAATTCCCAAAGTTGCCGCAAAAGACAACATAAACCCGATATCAAGAGCAGCAAACGGACGAATTGCCACAATCACTCCGGCAGAAAAACCTAAAGAGGTGAGTGGATCTGCCTTGCGGAACAAAAGAAAACCGCAAAGTGCCATCACACACATAATTGCCGCACGGACAACCGAGGGACTGGCACCGGTAAACAACATGAAAATCAGAACCACACCGCAAAGGGGAACGAAAAATTTATATTTGTTCCGCTCTAAAAGTGCCAGCAAAAAATATGCCCCCGTCAGCAGGGTAGTAACATGCATGCCCGATACGGCTGTCACATGAGAAAGACCGCTGACAGAAAGGGCTTCTTGCAGCTCATCTGAGATGCCGCTTTTATCCCCTAAGGCCATGGCTTTTAGTACGGCTGCAGCATCCCGGGGAAACAGTCTGTCAATGCTTTTCCCACAACGGCGGTTTAAGCGATATAGTCTCTCTGAAAACGAAAGGGGAAAGGTGCCGGTTATTTCTACGGTGTCCGGCTCTACATAGCCGGAGAAGAAAATGCCTTTTGATTTTAGATGCAGCTGATAGTCAAAACCCCTGCTGTTCATGGCATCATTGGGAAGATAAAGCCGACACACCGCCTGAAAACGCTCTCCAAAAACCGGCAGTGGTCCACCAGCAGGAAAGGATAGCCGCACCTTTTCACAAAGAGTAACTTCTTCCTTTAAAAAGGAAAGCTCTGTCACGCGAACAACTGTTGCCGCCGAGCCGTCTTTCTCTATCTCCGGCTCTTGAATGACCTCTGCTGTTACGGTTATATATTCATCTGAAAAAGGATATAGCGGGCGATTTTCCACCGAGTCTGCCATTAACAGATACACCGCTCCGGAAAGAAAGCACAGCACCATAAGGCAATAAGCCAGTGTGCACTTGCGAAAGCAGGCCAGCACAAAAAGCACCAGCGCCAAAAAGCCAAGAGGCAAAACCGCTATCGCATCAGGCATGAAAAACGCCGTGTAAATCCCCGTCAGAAGCGCCAAAACGCAGAAGAATAACGGGCGTTTCATGTCTTTGACTCCTTCCGTTTTTTATCCTATAGGTCGAACAGACTCACTTGATTGGTTTCGGGAATGTCTTTTAAAACATTATATTCTTTCAGCTTATCCACAACGGCATTGCCGATGCCCGCCCGCTTTTTCAAATCCTCAATCGAGAGGAAGGGACCCGTCTGCCGCGCCTGACAAATGGCCTCTGCCATGGCATCTGACACACCGGCAATGGTGTTTAAGGGCGGCCGGATGGCTCCGTTTTCCTCCATGAATTTTGTTTCATGGGAAACATATAAATCAATTGGCAAAAACTCGATTCCACGAGCATACATTTCGTTGCACACCTCTAAAATCGTCAGCACGTTTTTCTCTTTCTGAGTGGCATCGGGATTTTTTTCAATCTCCCGCATTACCGCCATGACCCGCTCTTTTCCACCCAGCATTCGCTCCGCATCAAATTCTGTGGCACGAACCGTGTAGTAGGCAATATAAAAAGAGATAGGGTAGTGCACTTTAAAATAAGCAATTCTAAAGCCCATGGTAACATAGGCCGCTGCATGAGCCTTCGGGAACATATATTTAATGGTTTTACAAGAGGTGATATACCATTCGGGCACCTTCTTCTCTCGCATGAGTTCTTCATCTTCAGGAGAAAGCCCCTTGCCTTTTCTCACTTTTTCCATAATTTTAAAGGAAGTTAGGGGCGGCAGGTCATGCTGCAACAGATAGAGCATGATATCGTCACGGGTACAGATAACCTCTGGCAAAGTCGCCGTGCCGGCACGAACCAAATCCTGAGCATTATTCGTCCAAACATCAGTCCCGTGCGATAGGCCTGAAATACGCATTAATTCACTAAAGGTGGTGGGCTTTGTGTCAATAAGCATCTGCCGCACAAAATGAGTGCCGAATTCCGGCACAGCAAAGGTGCCCACCTGGCTGCCAATATCCTCCGGTGTAACGCCCAGCGCCTCAGTACCGGTAAACAGGCTCATGGTTGCCTTGTCGTCTAGGGGAATCGTTCGGGCGTTTAAGCCGGTTAAATCCTCCAGCATGCGTATCATGGTGGGGTCATCATGCCCCAGAATATCCAGCTTTAAAAGACGTCCGCTAATGGAGTGATAGTCAAAATGCGTGGTGATAACGCCGCTTTCAGCCTTGTCTGCCGGATGCTGAATGGGCGTGAACTCATAAACCTCATTCGCCCGAGGCACAATCATAACACCGCCGGGATGCTGGCCTGTGGTCCGTTTCACGCCCTCAAGCCCCATAGATATCCGCTTCATTTGTGCCTTGGTAAAGCTAACGCCGGTTTCTTCCGCATATTTTTTAATATAGCCCATGGCTGTGTTCTCCGCAAAGGTGCCAATGGTGCCGGCACGGAAAACATTGCCCTCACCAAAAAGCTCCTCGGTATATTTATGAGCCTGGCTCTGATATTCTCCGGAGAAATTCAGGTCAATATCCGGCTCTTTGTCGCCATCAAAACCCAAAAAGGTTTCAAATGGGATGTCATAACCATCTTTTTTATACTGTGTGCCGCACTGGGGGCAGAGGGCATCAGGCATGTCAGCACCCATGCTGTAGCTGCCATCGGTGATAAATTCCACGTGTTTACACTGAGGGCAACGATAGTGGGGCGGCAGAGAGTTAATCTCCGTGATGCCGGATAAAAAGGCAATGAAAGAAGACCCCACAGAACCACGGGAACCTACCAGATACCCGTCAGACAGGGACTTTGTCACCAGCTTCTGGGCAATCATATACATAACCGAAAAACCATACTTGGTGATGGGAACCAGTTCTTTTTCCATCCGCTTTTCCACCAACTCCGGCAACTCTTCGCCATAAAGCTCATGTGCTTTGTTATAGGAAAGCTCCGTCAGTTCCTCAGTGGCACCGGGCATTTCCGGCGGATAGGTATCTTCCGGAATGGGCAGCACCTCGCCAATTTGTTCTGCAATCAGTCCCGGATTGGTCACCACAATTTCATAAGCCTTTTCCTGAGGCAGGTAAGAAAATTCTTCGAGCATTTCTTCGGTGGTGCGCAAATACAGCGGCGGTTGATGCTCTGCATCATCAAAGCCCTGACCCGCTAAAAGCACCCGACGGTATATTTCATCCTCAGGGTCTAAAAAATGAACATCACAGGCAGCAACCACAAGCTTGCCCTGTTCTTCACCCAAAGCAATGATAGCGCGGTTCATGTCCTTTAGCTCTTCACGGTCTGCCACCGTATGGTCTCGAAGCATGAAATCATTATTGCCCAAGGGCTGAACCTCTAAATAATCATAATAAGAAGCAATTTTCTTTAACTCTTCCCGGGTTGCACCCCGCAGCATTTTGCTATATAATTCCCCCGCCTCACAGGCACTGCCCAAAAGCAGTCCTTCCCGGTGTTCTGCCAGCATGGCTTTGGAAATGCGGGGTTTTTTATAAAAATTATCGATATGGGCAGACGACACCAGCTTGTATAAATTTTTAAGACCCACCATGTTTTGCACCAGCAAGATAGCGTGGTAGGTTTCTGTATATCGTTTTGTGCCCATGCCAGACAGCTTTTCGTTAATCTGGCTAACATTCTGAATGTCAAGACCAGATAAAAGCTCAAGAAAATGAAGAAAAATTCGAGCCGTGACCTCTGCGTCGTTTATCGCACGGTGATGTCCGGAAAAAGAAAATCCCAAATGCTTTGCCACCTGATTTAACCGGTGCTTTTTGAGCGCCGTCAACAACCGGCGGCTGAGCATTAACGTGTCTAAATAGCAAAAATCAAAGCCAAGGCCTTGTTCTTCTGCTTTTTTACGAATATATCCCACGTCGAAATTTGCATTGTGAGCCACCAACACACAACCGGAGCAAAACTCTAAAAAAGCCGGCAGCACGGTTTCAATGGGATCGGCCTCCCGCACCATTTCGTTAGAAATGTTAGTCAGCTCAGTGATATGATAAGGAATTGCACGGGTCGGCTTTACAAATTCTGAAAATTGTTCTGTGATTTTTCCGCCGGAAATCTTCACACCGGCAATTTCAATAATCTCTCCATATCGTGCCGACAGGCTTGTGGTTTCAATGTCAAACACCACGAAGTCGCCGGATAAAGGCATGTCTTTTGAATCATATACAAAAGCGGCGTGGTCGTCCTCTAAATAAGCCTCCATGCCGTAAATAACCTTAATGCCGTGCTTTTTGCCGGCATCATAGGCTTCCGGATAAGCCTGCACCACCCCATGGTCGGTAATGGCAATGGCTTTATGTCCCCAGGCTGCCGCTCTGGCAATCAATTGACCGGGTTTAACAATGGCATCCATGGCCGACATCGAAGTGTGGGCATGAAGCTCAACGCGTTTTTCCTCTGCCTCATCAGGGCGAACAGAAAGCTTTGCTTTCATTAAATTATCGATAACAACCACAACTTCTTTTGCATAGGTATCATAAGACGCCCGGCCCAAAACCCGAACAGCGCCCAGCTTTTTTAGGCCCCCTTTTAATGGCTCAAACTGCGCCTCTGACAGAAAAGCCTTGCAAATGATGCAGCTTTCCTTATCGGCAACATATAGCTCCAGCAACGTCTTTTTATTCCGCAATTCTCTGGTTTCATTAAAAATCACATTGCCTTCTATGATGACCTTGCCGCTGTTTTCATCAATATCACTAATTGGCGTTATCTCACCGCCAAAGGCCTTGCCCAGAAGCACATTCTCATCTGTCCCTTCAGGCACCACGGTTTTGTGCGCCTTTTGGGCAGCCTTGGCAGTGGCTGTCTCGGCAGCAACTGCCGCTGCTGCCACATCCCGTGCCAATTCCGCCCGCTGATTTTCCAGCTTCTTTAGCACTTTTTCCGGCGAAGCACCCTCGCTTTTCGTTCTCACAGAAAGGTCGGCACAATAAATTTCTTTTAATTGCTTTTCCATCAGCCTTAAAACGCCGCTTTCTGCAAGGGTTCCCTCGCCGCCAAAGCACAAGGTGACAACAAATTCATTCCCCTCTAAGGCAGCGTGGCTATTCAGCAAAATGCCACGGGCAGCCGGCAGCTTTGTGCAAACAGCCTCCCGAATGTTTTCATATATTATGTCAATGGTTTCTTCTGTCAGAACCGGCTTAATGTACTTAAAATCAAGTACGATCTCCGACAAGCCGAACTGTTGCCGGATATGTTCACAAAAACGGTCTAAAACACTGCTGTTTAGCAGTGTTTCTCCCGTCATGCCAATGTGAACTTTTCGTTCTTCTTTAAAAATCTGAAACCGGCTCAGCTCCACGCCCGGCAGCTGCTCTGCCAGGCTGTCTCCGGCTAGTGTTCTCAGTAAACTCGACATAATATCCTTCCTATGTATAAAATTATAAAGCGCCCATGTTCCCCAACTCTTCAAACAGCGCGTTCACAATTTCTGTCTCTGGCAAACGACGAATAACCTGACCGTTTTTAAACAAAAGTCCCTCTCCTTTTGCGCCGGTGATGCCAATGTCGGCATCTCTCGCCTCTCCGGGACCATTAACCACACAACCCATCACTGCAATTTTCACCGGCTTTTTCACTTCGGAAAGCCGGGCAGAAACCTGATTGGCGATATCAATCAGATTCACGCTGCAACGAGCACAGGTGGGGCAAGACACCAGTCGAGCCGCGTCACGCCGCAGCTCCAGTGCCGATAAAATTTCCTTTGCCGCCCGAATTTCCTCCACCGGGTCGGCTGTCAATGAGACCCTGATCGTGTCTCCAATGCCTGCAGCAAGCAGCGCCCCGATGCCCACCGCCGATTTCACCGTGCCACCATAGACCGTTCCCGCCTCTGTGACACCCAAATGCAGAGGATAATCTGTTTTTTCTGCAATTAACCGATAGCTTTCCAGCATCATAGGAACGGAAGAGGCTTTTAAAGAAACGGCAACATCCGAAAAGCCACAGTCCTCTAAAATGCGAATATGACTCATGGCATCCTCTGCCAATGCCTCAGGGCAGGCACCGCCATATTTTTTCAAAACAGTTTGAGAAATAGAACCCGCATTAACGCCCACACGAATAGGAATTCCGCAGCTTTGCGCAGCTGCCACCACCTCACGAACCCGGCTCTCATTACCGATGTTGCCGGGATTCAGCCGGATTTTGTCAATGCCGGCATCTATCGCTCCCAGAGCCAGCCGATAATCAAACTGAATGTCAGCCACCAGAGGGATAGAAACCGCCTGCTTCAGCCTTCTCACAACAGCAAGACTATCTTCATCAATCACAGCAAGACGCACAATGTCACAGCCGGCTGCCGCTAAGGCCTCTGTCTGTGCCAGTGCCGCCTCAAAATCGCCGTTGGGCGAACAAAGCATGGACTGAATGGAAACAGGAAAATCACTACCAATTCCCACCTTGCCAACATGGATCTGTCTGGTTTTTCTACGGGTCATTTTCAACACTCTTTTCTAAAATCATGTTAGGGGTTTAAACAAAATTCATCTTTGTTAAATTCATTATATAAAGACTGTATACTCTGGATGCCAATCTTTTTAGCTAAATTTTGAACTTCGTTCAAAGCCTCCCTTGCCTAAAGGGAGGTGTCGGTCGCAGACTGACGGAGGGATTCTTTTACTGCGATATCAATATATTGACAAACTCCATCAAAATTTCTATTAACTTCATTATTAGGAATTCTAACAACGGTTAAATTCCGCTGCTTAATTCTTTCTGTCCTGATTTTATCTTTTATCAAACCTTTTTCTTCATAATGCTGTGAGCCATCAAGTTCGATAATAAATCTTGCACTATGACAATAAAAATCAACTATGTAATTATCAATTACTTTTTGCCTTAAAAATCTAATGGGATAACTTTTCAAGAAATCATACCAAAGATGTCCTTCCTATTTTGTCATGTTCTTTCTCAACGTTCTTGCGTTATTTGTTAGGTCAGTATTATGTTTTCTACCCATATATCCCTCCACCACCTTCGGTGGTCCCCCTCCGGAATTCTCCCACCATCTACGACGGTCCCCCCTCCTTTAGGCAAGGAGGGCTTTGCAAGGGAGGCTTTTTATTCTGACTTTTTTCGACAATCTTTATATAAAGACTGTATAATCTAGATACCAGTCTTTTAAATGAATTGACAACCCTGTTGTCATGAATTGGCTATGCCATGAATTCTCGCTTCGCTCCATGAATTGAATTGCCTTTACAATGCACCGCAAGGTGCAATTCATGAGTCGTAAGACTCAATTCATGAAATTCTTGATTTCAATTAATGCCGAAGGCAATTCGTTGCGGTCGCAGACCGCATATAAAGTCTGTATATGTCAATTATATCATACAAAAGAAAAATGGGCAATTAAAAATCCCCACCAACTCTATTTACATCTTTTTGGTTGTTTTTTAAATTTTTTTCGAAAAGGTGTTGACATCGTACATTTGTTCTGTTAGAATAGGTTTACGAACATTAGTTCTGGAAAGGGGCGGTTCATATGATGAGAAAAACAAGAAGAATTTCCTATGCAAGAAAAGCAAAACAACAAAGAAGGAATTTGTATATATTGCTGGCTGTTCTGGGCATTCTCTTTGCCTGCTCGCTGGCTCCCCTTGCTGACACCGGTGTTCACGAAATTGTTGTCACCGCCGACACGGGCGACACCCTGTGGTCTCTGTGCAAGCAGTATAAGCCAGAGGACATGGACCTTCGCTTGTTTATTGACAAGGTGATGTATGAAAACGACCTTAAAAACTCCTGCCTCATGATCGGTCAGGAAATTGTGATCCCTCTCGACTAAAAACACATATTTGCCCCACCCTCTGCATATAATTTAGATGAATAAGCTGCCGGATTTTTTGATTTGGCAGCAGAAACGGGGTGCATATTGTGGGTAAAACATTTAGGGTCATTAACCTGAGAAACATTCTTCGATTGGTCGTTTCCATTCTCATTCCCCTTGCCGTAGGCGGGTTGAGCGCACTGCTAACGCCCAACAGTCGGGAGTTTTATGCGGCACTTAAAAAGCCGCCTTTAGCACCGCCTGGCTTTCTCTTTCCCATTATCTGGGCAGTGCTTTTTGTCTTGATTGGCATTGCCAGCTACCTGATTCTTCGCCGTGGATTAGAGAAAGATTACGTTCAAGATGCACTGAAATATTACGCTATTTCACTGCTCCTGGCCTTTATCTGGCCCCTTGTGTTCTTTCGCCTGGGCATGCTGTTCGGATCTTTTTGGGTGCTTCTTTTGCTGTGGTTGTTTACCGGAATTTTAGCAGCAAAATTCTATCGCATTTCTCACAGTGCCGGCATTTTAATCCTCCCTTACTGGCTCTGGATTACCTTTGCGGGGTATTTGAATCTTGCTGTTTGGCTTTTAAACCGATAAAACATACACAAAGAGCTGTTCTGCAGCATGATTGCAGACAGCTCTTTTTCTTAATTTTGTGGGAAAAAAATGATAAAACAGTTTACAAATGCACTTTTTCCATTTATAATAGTACCTAGGGGTGATTTAATGCAAACGATTAAGAGTTTATTTTCTTTACATAACAAAAAAAACATTGCCTTGATATGTATTCTCGGTGTGCTGGTGCTGGTGGTGCTTGCTTCTGCCGCTTTTTTAGCCTGCACCCTGTTTTCTGACTCTATCTATCATGGCATTTTTATCGGCGACCTAAACGTCAGCGGCATGACAGCAGAGGAAGCTGAGGCTGCCCTTAGTGAACACTACGCAGAGGCGCTGAATCACTCCGTTACCCTCGTTTGTGAAGACTACGAAAAAAGTTATCTTCTTTCAGATTTTGCCGCCCGGCTTGACGGCGCACAAACCGTCGCTCTTGCACATCAACTTGGCAGAACGGGCAGCATAACAGGGCGGCTGAAAGAAATTTTCTCCCTTTGGTCTGAGCCGGTTAACATTTCTCCAATGATAGCCTGCGACGATGCGTTGCTGGAAGCCACTATCAGCGAATTTGCGGGCATGTTCGACCAGCCCGGCCAAGATTTAACAATTGAAGTCGGCGAAACGGAATTAACCGTGACCCGTGGCATAACCGGTAATTGCATTAACATTCCTAAGACTATGGCGCGTTTTAAAGAAACTGCCTTTTCCCTAAAAGACGGAATTTTCACCATGGCTCTTGAAAGCGTTCTCCCCGCAGAACCCACAGCCGAAGGAATTTATGCCGAGGTGTGTGGCGACCCTGTGGATGCCAGTTATAAAATTGAAAATCAGCAATTAACAATCGTTGATGAAAAGCCCGGCATTCAGTTCGATAAAGCCGAGGCACAGCGCATCATTGACCAAACCCCCGGCGACGTTATTACCATTCCTATTACCAGAACACCTGCCGCTGTGACTAAAGAACAAATTAAAGCCCAGCTGTTTCCCGACCTTTTGGGTAGCTACAGCACCCGATATAACGCCGGCGATGTTTCCCGTTCTCACAACATTGCCCTTGCTTCACAGAAAATTAATGAAACGGTTTTAGCACCCGGTGATGTTTTCTCTTATAACACCACCGTTGGACCCAGAACCGTGGCTCGTGGCTTTCGAACGGCAAATGTCTATGTGGGCAACCGTATAGAACCGGGTATCGGTGGCGGAATTTGTCAGGTTTCTTCCACATTGTTTAACGCTGTGGTTTTAGCAGACCTAGAAATTGTTTACAGAACCAACCACTCCCTTCCGGTTTCTTATGTGCCCATGGGGCGGGATGCCACTGTTTCCTACGGTAGCATTGACTTTAAATTCTCTAATAACACCGCAAATCCCATTAAAATTGTTTCTCGGGCCGGTGGCGGAACCAACAGCATTTCCATTTACGGTGTGAAAGAGAATCCGGAACGGAGCATTGAAATTTTAACAGAGCGCACCGCAACCCGTTCTGCGAAGCTGGTTCAAAAGGAAGACCCCTCTTTGCCGGCAGGCACCGTAAAGCTGGAACAAGCCGGTGCTGACGGCAGTAGCTACAACACCTATAAAATCACATTAGATAATGGTTCTGTGGTGAAGCGGGAATTGCTCACAAAGAGCACCTATGTTCCCACTGACCGCATTGAGCTTGTGGGCATTATGCCCACAGAGGCACCCCTTCCTGAGGAAAGTGCACCGGCTTCGGCAGATGCTTCCGGTGACACGCCTGATGAGGAATTGCCCCAAACTGAGAGCACACCGGCACCATCTCCCACGATGCCGCCGGTTCCCATACAGAATCCGGCAGCAACGCAGCAATCTGCCGAAACAACGCCGGTTCCTTCTGCATAAACATTCTGCAATTGCAGTTTTCGAAAGGAAAGCGCCGTGAAAACGAAGACAAAATTTGTTTGTTCTGCCTGTGGCTACGAAACCGCTAAATGGATGGGTAAATGTCCGGGATGTGAGACCTGGAACACGCTGGAAGAGGAAATTTCTCGTTCGGAAAAAGCGCCCCGTTCTGCAGTGTCTCTCCGCACAAAGCCCACTTCTTTGGCGCAGGTAGATGTGACTGATTATCAGCGCCTTTGCTGTGGCATCGGCGAGCTAGACCGTGTGCTGGGCGGCGGTGTTGTCCGCGGCTCACTGGTTCTGGTGGGCGGCGACCCCGGCATTGGTAAATCAACTCTGCTTTTGCAACTGGCCGCACATTTGGACAAGCGTGCCACACTGTTTTATGTTTCAGGCGAAGAATCGGAAAAGCAGTTGAAAATGCGTTCAGACCGCTTGAATTCACAATCCCCTGAATTTATGGTTTTATCTGAAACTGATATCACGGCTGTTTCTACCGCCCTGGAGGAAATTCGGCCCGATGTTTTAATTGTTGACTCCATTCAAACCATGTATCATCCTGACATTTCTTCTGCCCCCGGCAGCGTCAGTCAGGTGCGGGAAACAACGTTAACCTTAATGCGTTATGCCAAAGAAACTGCCACTGCCGTTTTCATCGTGGGACACGTCACAAAAGACGGTGCCATTGCCGGCCCCAAGGTGCTGGAACACATGGTGGATTGCGTGTTATATTTCGAGGGCGAACGCAATCACAGCTATCGTGTGTTGCGTGCTGTGAAAAATCGTTTTGGTTCTACCAATGAAATCGGCGTTTTTGAAATGACCGATTCCGGTTTACATCAGGTGGAAAACCCCTCTTTAATGCTTTTAGAGGGACGGCCGGAGCAGGCGCCGGGTTCAGCGGTTGTCTGCACCATTGAGGGCACTCGCCCCATGTTGGCTGAAATTCAGGCGTTGGTTTCTCCCTCTGGCTTCGGCACACCCCGTCGAATGGCCACCGGCATTGACTATAATCGTGTGAATCTGATGATTGCCGTTTTAGAAAAGCGGGTGGGGCTGAACCTGCAGAATCAGGATGCCTATGTAAATATTGTTGGGGGTATCCGTTTGGATGAACCTGCCGTGGATTTAGCCTTGGCTCTTGCCATTGCCTCGGCTTTTCGCAACAAACCCATCGACTCTTCCATTGCCGTCATCGGCGAAGTGGGTCTCACCGGCGAGCTTCGGGCAGTGAGCCAGATTGAGCGCCGTCTCGCTGAGATGTTAAAGCTGGGTTTTAAAGCCTGTGTGATTCCTCAGGCAAACACAAAAAACATTAAAATTCCGGAAGGAATGCGGGTTTTGCCCGCCAAGAATCTGACGGAAGCACTTGGATATATTATGTAAACAAACAAAAGACAGGAGCGTTACCATGACCAGAAAAGAGGCTCGCGAGGCCGGATTTATCATTGTATTTGAGCATGAATTTCAAAAGCTGGAGGCCGATGCATTGCTGGAGCTTTATTACAGCTATCGCAGCGAGGTGGAAGGGCAGCAGGCATATCTGGAAAATCTCGTCCGCACCACTCTTGCACACCTTGCCGACATTGACCCGCTGATTGAAAAAAAAGCCAAAGGATGGGCTCTTTCCCGTCTTTCCAGAGTGAGTCTGGCGGTGCTGAGAGTGGGCATTTGCGAACTTTTATATAACCCCGAAATTCCCGCAGGCATTGTTATTAACGAGGCGGTGCAGCTGGCAAAAGACTATGAGGGAGAAAAAGCCTCTGCTTTTGTGAACGGTATTTTATCTTCTGTGAACAAAGCAACCGCAACTGAATAAATAGCGCCCCTTTTGGGGCGTCTTTCTTTTCTGAGAAAATTTGTCCAAATGCTTATTGCGGCAAAGGAGAAAACCATGGAACAGGAACGGCTCACGGTCAGCGTCTCGCAGCTGAACCACTACATTCGCCGTGTGCTGGAGCACAACGGCTATTTAAAAGACATTTGCATCAAGGGCGAAATTTCTAACTACAAACGCCACCCCTCAGGACATTTATATTTAACTTTAAAAGACGAGGCCTCAGTGCTTCGGGCTGTTATGTTCCGCACCGCAGCGGCAGGGCTTCGCTTTCTGCCGGAAGACGGCATGAAGGTTTCCGCCCGTGGCCGAATTTCTGTCTATGAGCCAGGGGGCGCCTATCAACTGTATATTGAACAAATGGAGCCGGATGGTGAGGGCGCACTCTATGCCGCCTATGAAAAGCTAAAGCGAAAACTTGAGGCTGAAGGACTGTTTGACCCCGCCTTTAAAAAACCGCTGCCGCCCTATCCGGAGACCGTCTGTGTTATTACCGCCTCCTCCGGTGCCGCCGTGCGTGACATTGTCAACGTGCTGGGGCGTCGGTTTCCTCTGGCGGCTGTTCGTGTTCTGCCCGTAGCAGTGCAGGGAGAAGGTGCCGCCGGACAAATCGCCGCAGCCCTCCGTCTGGCAAATGAGCATGGTCTGGGTGATGTCATCATTGTAGGTCGTGGTGGCGGCTCGATTGAGGATTTATGGGCCTTTAATGAAGAGCTTGTGGCACGGGAGATTTTTGCTTCGAAGATTCCGGTTATTTCTGCTGTGGGACATGAAACAGATTTCACCATTGCAGATTTTGTGGCCGACCTTCGTGCCCCCACCCCCTCTGCAGCAGCAGAACTGGCTGTTCCTTCTGCTGCCCGACTAGCACAGCGGCTAGATGGCGCCGCCTCAGAGCTTTGTGCTGAAATCCGCCATGTTCTTTTAACCCGTCAAAAGGCCTTGGAGAGCCTTTCTCGGCACCCGGCTCTCTCCGGCCTGCCGGGCGTGATTGCAGATAAGCGAATCATGGTTGACCATTTACAGAAAAACAGCCAACATGCCTTTTCGGCCCATATGGAACGTCTGCGGCATCGTTTTTCCGCCTGCGCCGGCAAGTTAGATGCCCTCAGCCCTCTTGCTGCCCTTAGTCGTGGTTATGCCTATGCTCGCCTGCCTGACGGCACAACCCTCTGCCGGTCTGAGCAGCTCGCCCCCGGCACTGCTTTTCGCCTAAGGGTGTTTGATGGGGAGGCAAGCTGCATGGTCAATGACACCGACGCTTGTGAATAAATTTTGAAATATTTTCTACTATGCAGCCTGCGGTTGAAAAGTTAAATTAGTTATGATATAATTAACACATACAGAATTTTATTTTATAAAATTCTCAAGAGTTATCGCTCTTTTGCGCTCTTTCGAGCACTGTGTCAATTGACGGCGTCACAAAGATGCCCTTAAAAGCAAAAATTTTATCCCTTACCGAACACAACCAAAATAAACACAACAAAGCCCTAACGAAACGAGGTGTGCCATGCAACAGCTTTTGAGCCGGATGCGCCGGGCAATAGAAGATTATGACATGATACAGTCCGGTGACCGCATTGCCGTGGGGCTCTCCGGCGGCAAGGATTCTCTGGCCGTTTTAATGGCAGCTCATGCCCTGAAACGATTTTATCCCAAGCCGTTTCACCTGGAGGCCATTACACTGGACATGGGCATGGAAGGCATGGATTTTTCACCCCTGGCTGCACTTTGCAGCTCTCTTTCCATTCCATACACCATTGAAAAAACACAGATTAAAGAAATTGTTTTTGACTACCGCAAAGAAAAAAACCCCTGCTCATTATGTGCTAACCTGCGCCGTGGTGCGTTAAACGCCACTGCAAAGCGTTTAGGTCTTGACAAAATTATGCTGGGACACCACTATGATGATGTGGTGGAAACCTTTTTGCTCAGTCTTTTATTTGAAGGGCAGGTCAGCTGTTTTACGCCGGTGACCTATTTAGACCGCATGGGCATTACCTTGCTGCGACCCTTCATATACATAGAGGAAAAGGACATTAAAAGGTACGCAAACAAAGCCGAACTGCCGGTGGTGCATAATCTCTGCCCGGCTGACGGCAACACCAAGCGTGAATATGTGAAAACACTGCTGCGGCAACTGGACTATGAAAGCCGCGGCACCAAACAGCGGCTGTTCACCGCTATGAGAAACAGCGTTGACGGCTGGCAAATCAAAAATCAAACAGCAAATCAGGAGGACAGAATATGAAAATCCGAAAAGCAGTTATCCCTGCCGCAGGATTGGGAACCCGTTTTCTCCCTGCCACCAAGGCCATTCCCAAAGAAATGGTTCCGTTGGTTGACAAGCCCACGCTACAATATATTGTAGAAGAGGCTGCCGCCTCTGGCATTGAAGACATTTTAATTATCACCGGCCGCACCAAGCGTGCCATTGAGGACCACTTTGACAAATCCTACGAGTTGGAAACCGAGCTTGAAAAAAGCGGCAAGCTGGATTATCTGGACACCTTGCAGAAAATTTCCAACCTGGCCAACATTCATTATGTGCGCCAGAAAGAGGCGAAGGGTTTGGGGCATGCCATTTACTGCGCTAAATTCTTTGCAGAAAATGAGCCCTTTGCCGTGCTGTTGGGCGATGACGTGGTGGATTCGGAAAAACCCTGCCTCGCACAAATGATTGAACAATATGAAGTCTGCGGTTCCAGCATCTTGGGCGTGCAGACCGTGCCCGATTCTGAAACCTCTAAATATGGCATCGTTTCTGGCGAGCAGATTGGTGATCGGTTATATAAGGTTTCTGATATGGTGGAAAAACCGGCTCCCGGCACAGCCCCCTCTAATGTGGCTGTTTTAGGACGATATATCATCACACCGGACATTTTCCGTTGCCTGGAAAACACCACCCCCGGTGCCGGCGGCGAAATTCAGCTGACTGATGCGCTTCGCCAACTGGCAAAGAAAGAGGAAATGTTTGCCTATGACTTTGTCGGCAGACGCTATGATGTGGGCTCTAAGCAAGGTTATTTAGAGGCTTCTGTAGAGTTTGCCTTAAAACGCCCTGACCTGAGGGACGAGTTTTTAGCCTATCTAAAGCAAGTTGTTACGCAATACTAAAGGAGATTATCATGAAAAAAAAGCTTTTGTCATGGCTGTTGCTGTTTTGCCTGGTGACCGTCAGCTTGCCGGCCTTTGCAACAACCCTATCCATGACAACAGAGGAGACGTTAATTAAAGGGGTTACATACCGGCATATTGAAAAACTGGCAGAAAACGGCTGGCAGGATATTTTCGTTGTGACAGCCGATTTAAACGAACCCCATTTGCAGTTTGATGTTCTGAGCCACGCAAGTGGCAAGAGCCACCTGGAAAACACCTATGCCTCAGCGGTGAATCACGACGCCATCGCCGCCATTAATGCCGATTTCTTTCAGTCTGCCGGCAGCGGACGGGGCACAGCCATTGGTCTTGAGATGACAGACGGCGTGATTCGCACCTCACCGGCGGCCTATGAAAAAATGAACGCTATGTATCAGCTGACAGACAGCACACAGCTGCATTTTAACATGTTCAGCTTCAGCTTTAGCGTAACCGCACCGGATGAAACCAATGCCCCCATTTCTGTTATTAATAAATATGACAGCATGACCGGCATTGTGCTCTATACCCCCGATTGGGGTGAAACCACCCCTGGCTCCTCCGGCAACGTGATGGAGATGGTTGTGGAAGATGGCGTGGTGACGGCCAAAAACCGCAACGTCGGTGCCGTTTCCATTCCAAAGGAGGGTTATGTGCTTGCCTGTGACCTGAGCATGAACACCTTTTTAGATGACCATTTTCAGGTGGGCGATGCCGTGATTTTAAACATTGCCACTACCCCCAATCACGAAGCAATCCAGACCGCCGTTGGCGGCGGCGGCATGCTTTTAGTAGAAGGGCAGATCCCCGACAGCTACTCCCACACCATCAGCGGCACTCATCCCCGCTCGGCAGTGGGTGTTGATAAAACCGGCACCATCCTCACCTTAGTGGCTGTAGATGGACGGCGCAGCGGCGCAGCCGGCATGACCATGAAGCAGCTGGGAGCACTGATGGCAGAGCTGGGATGCTACAACGCCATGAATTTAGACGGTGGCGGTTCCACCTTAATGGCGGTTAAAAAAGACGGCACCCATCAGGTTGTGAACCAACCTTCTGATGGTTCTTTTCGTGCCGTGACAAACTCCATTGGCATTATGGCCGACACTTCCGGAAGGCGTGTTGCCACCTCCCTGCGAATCAAGGCAGATGATAAGGCAGTTTTCTCTGGCATCTCTATCTGGCTACAGCCAGAACTCTTGGACCAATATGGTCTTGTCATGGAAACCCCCGATGAAGTTCAGTGGAAGGTTGTGTCCGGCAGCGGCACCGTGGAGAACAATAGTTTTCGTCCCACAGCCCCCGGCAAGGCCGTGCTCCGTGCCGAAAGCGGCGGTTTATCAGACGAAATTACGCTAACCGTTCTGGATGTGCCCCATACGCTAACCTTCTCGGCAGCCACCCAACAAATGAAATCCGGTGAAAGCCGCATCCTGTGGTTAACCGGCAGAGATGCTGAGGGCAGAGCGGCAACCGTTTATCCCAAAGACCTTGTTATGACGGTTCAGAACCCCGCCGTTGCATCAATTTCCGGCAACAGCCTGACTGCCCTTGCCTATGGTTCCACTGTTGTGACGGCAGAGTTTGGCGGTGTTACGGCTTATCTCTCTGTGGCGGTTGACGGCGCTGAGGCTGTGGACGCTCCGGATAATGAAGCCCTGCCGGACCCCCGGCAAAAAAGCGCCGGCATTACCGCAGAAAACGGTTTTCAGTTTACGGTTTTTGGCAACACCAGAACGCCGGTGAAGTTTTTTGATTTGTTTATTATGAACGGCGTGACAAACGCTGTTTCTAAGGCCGCCGATATGAATTTCTTTGTGGGCAACGGGGTAGATGCCTCTCTCCTTGAGCCTTTGGGCAATCAGCTGAGAACGGCGAATGGCTTTTCTAAAACAACCCGCAACGGCAGCACCTTTATTACCCTGAAAAATGCTTACGGCACCACTCTTTATGGTGCTGACAAAGCGCAGTGGGAGCAACTGAGAGCTGCTGTTGAAAACCTTTCCGGCGGAAACCTATTTGTCTTTTTAAATGACCACAACATTTCTTCTTTAGCCACAGAAATTAAAGTCTTTAAAAATCTGATGGCAGAAGCCGCTACAAAAGCAGATAATGTTTATGTTTTTGCAGGAGGTTATGTGAACGAAACCGTGATAGAAGACGGTGTGCGATATATCACCACCGCCGGCGTGTTCCCCAGCATTGGCATTAAGCCACCGGCATCGAACATCTCCTATGTGAAGTATTATCTGGTAACGGTCAACGGCAATCAAGTGACCTATGAAACAAAAGGAATTGTTTAAATAAATATCCCCCCGTATAACGGGGGGTTCATTTTCGGGCATAGCCCTAATACTACTGGCGACGCTACATAGCGTTTTATATTGGCCTGCCAGCCATGCAACTGCTACTTGCTACCCATAAATGGGTTATTATAGGGAACTCCTTGGTAATTCTTGCGGAACAAAAAT
>JAZSAS010000001.1:0-24375 GCA_045602005.1 Clostridia bacterium | reverse complement strand
CCGGACCTAATACAACCAGGTTGTTTGTTATGTCAGGACCATTTTCAGTACTGAATTCAATAATATGATGAGCTTCACAGTAATATTTTCCATTTGGCATTTTGAAAATATGACGTTGAGCGTATTGACACATATAATCGGCTTGAATTTTTGCAAGTTCAGCTATCAGTCTGTTTCTAATACGTTTGCCGTTAGCATCTATTATCGGTTTGTTTATACTACGCAAATTCATTTTCTTGACAAATTCGTTGTCTTCTTTTGCTAATCTTAGCAGTTCCGGATTTCGCTGATAAAGAATAAGATCATTAAGTTCTTTGTTTTCAGCGGTATAATCATCAATGAGTTTCAATACTTCTTCCAAGTCTGCTATCAAATATGAAATATCATCATTCATCAGTTTTTCAGAGTATTCTGTCAAAGAATATGTAAGAGTAACATCATCGTATTTTAATAGTTCAAAACTTTCCATATATAATAGGTAACTGTTAAATTTAAAATACGGCTCTTGAGAAGCAGCGTAGGAGTAATGTTGTCCATTTTCCTTCCAATTCATATTTGCAAAGAAATATGGTATTTGTTGTGCTTCGGTTTTTGGTAAGATACTACCGATATCAAGGGCTCTTTTAAGTATATCCTTTTCTGTTTTCAGTTCATCTATTCTACCTAACAACACAGATAATTCAAATTTTGTTGCCGGTCTTTTAATAGAATGAATATACCTTAAAATTGCATAAGTGGGTCTATAATCGGTTTCATCGTCAATGTTTACTTCTTTCAGTGAACGTATAAAATCATTATCTTTAGCATTAAGCATAACAATATTATTTCTTGCAATAGGCATTAAAACTGCATCATCGGACAAATAGTATTCTTTGCATTTGTCGTAGTTTACAATTTTCTTTTGTCTGCTCAAACTTGTAATCAGTCCGAAGAATGCACATAATGACATTAAATGACGAAACATTCTTCCCTCAATATCATACTGAGTATCAATGTTCGTAAAGTCAAAGTATCTACTTTCAAGATTAGCGTCACGATATTTAGGATAATTACCCTCATTAAGCTCATTTTTTATTACATTCATAACCTCTTTGTAAGAAACGCCATCAGCATCTAATTTGCCGACTGTTAAAAGTAAATATCCAGCCAATATTCTAATTTTAGAAAGTCCGGAATCGGAAAATTGGTCTCTTGGCATATTTATTACTTCATTATGAAACTGTTCAAAACCAGAACGCGAATTCATATATTTTGAATAATACTGTTCAAACATACTCATTTTTTATCCCTCTTTCTAAAGTTTATTATATTTTGGTGCATGTGATTGATTTTGTAAGAAAAAGGATACCCAAAAGGATACAATGGCTTATTATCTTGCAACAAAACTGTTGTGCCAACAAATTCAAATCCGACATCACACATCAGCTTTACTATATCAGCCTGAACACAAACTTCTTCTTTATTTACGGTGAAATCACTTATTATAATAGAACAATACTTGTCCGTTTTTAACATAGCAAAACATTGTTCCATTACCTTTTTGAGCAATGAGAGAAATTCCTCGTATGTTTCTTGATTTCCTAAATCGTTCGGCAAATCGGAATAGTATTCAACACCTTGCCGGGAGCCGTTTCTATACCCTTTATGGCTATTATCATTTCTCAAACCTTTAGAGGTGTTTTTTAATATGTTGTGGTACGGCGGCGAAGTTACAATATAGTCAACCTCTCCAAGAGCGTTCAGGTCTGTTGTAGAATCACCAATTAAATATCTATAATCATTCTCTGTCATTCCTTTTTCAGCATAACGCGACAGAGCCAACTCTCTGTATTCGACGCTCAAATCCATACCTACACCTAAACGGCCTAAATTGTATGAGGCTATTCCTGTTGTCCCGGACCCCATAAATGGGTCTAATACAGTCATTCCTTTTTTTGTGAAGAAAGATATCAGTTTTTCTATGTCCTTAATTAAAAATGGAGCAGGGTGTCCAAATGCAGCTTTATCATCTCCGCATTTTTCTGACATCCAAAAACTTTTTGTGAGTTTGATCCATTCTTTTCCGGTCAAATCGTTTAGTTTATTTCTCGGATCGTATTTTCCTTCCATAATATCATATACCTCCGTTCTCGTTATAAACCCATTTTTCACCGGATTTATACGCGTATTTTTTTATGTACTCATCAATTTTCTTAATATCAGGAGTTAACCCATTCGGATATTTAACAAAGATTTCAGCAAGAACTTCATCCAATGTTAAAGATTTTCTTTTTTTGAATAACGATAAAACTGTCGTTTCAATTCTTTCACTTAGTGGTACAACATCACATTCAGTACTGTCATAATTTTTAATCCACCATAAATGCCCATATAGATTATTTGTTTTCTCGATTGTAAAGACATCGTCAGTATGCTTTTGCAAAAAGTGGTGTATGTTTTCATCGAAGTTTTCCAAATCAAACCCTGCTTTTGAAATTTCCGATAACAAGCCATTAAAGAGTATTTGATATGGAGTTGGCTCATTTCTTGATTTTATTATCTTTACAGCTCTATCAACTATAAAGTTTTCGAACTCATCTTTTGAAGTCTTGATTTTCTTGACATATTCCGATTTCGAACATCTTATATAAAAATCGCTTGCGGATGTGCCGTAAGGATTTGCAACATTTGACTCGCCTGTTCGTCTGTTTTGTTGGTGAATAACTTTTTCCACCTTAAACCCGGCTTTGCTTATAGAACGAAGAAACGCATTCCAAACCATTAAATCCTTGTTGTGAAAAGTGAATACTATTTTGCCATCCGATTTTAATACACTATATAAATTTTTAATTCCATTAGTAAATCTTTCGGCATACTCAGATACATCCTGAATTCCTTGCTTTATTGTGATTTCTGCACTTACATCGGGTTCATATCTATTGTCGTAGTGTTTTAACCACACTAACCAAATATGACTTAAATCAACATACTGCACCAAACCACCATAAGGGGGGTCAGTTATAATAAAACTAATGCTTTCTTCGGGAAGATAGCTTGTAATTTTGTTTATATCTACTACGCCGTAAATAATATCATATTCTTTCGAATTAATCAAATCTTCTTTTTTAGAAATATACTTGGCTTTGGGTGTTTTGCCTAAATGTATTTTTACGTTGCTCAATGCACTTTTTACAGATTGCTTTCCTAAACAGTTTCCCTCGAAAAGCATCAATGGATTCATTTCCATTTGTCTTTTTGAACAAATGTAAGCGGAGCGTCCCCAACTTGTAGAGAAACTTCGATTACTATTTTCACGGCGAGGAACACACATCTTTGAGCACAAATGAAGACTTTGAATAAAACCGAAAAGCAACTGTTTCTTTAAGGTTTCATCTTCAAGTGAGTTTATATCATTAAACATATATGCAAGCACATATAAATTTCGCTTTGTCCATATATGGCTAAAATCTTTACCACCAATATTTTTTATGAACGAGGGTGTAAAACTTGGCGAGTTATAAAAATTATCTGTCGGGAACCAAAACGGAATATTCAACTTTGACATTTCCTCAGCAAGTTTGCTTTGTTCTTCGGTAGCATGTGATAAATATCGTTTTTTACATTCCGGACAAAAAACGCCAAATTCGTATATTTGATTGCTATCCCATTTAAAATGTTGTAAATAAGCGTGGTTACATCCACATTCCTTGCAAGTTGTCTCAAAAAACTTTTTATAGATTTTATCATTAGATATTTTATTTATTATACACTTAACCGCTTCTTCGAATTTTTTTATATTAAATTCAGTCGAATAAACATCAATCATAAAAGCGGTTAACGGGTTAATGTCAAAAGCAACGGCTTTTCTTCCGCATTTTACAGCTTCAAATGCAGCAACAGCACTCCCGGAAAAAGGGTCTAATATAATGCCATTTTCATCAGTATATGTATCAATATATGTACCCCAAATATTATGAGGTTTCTTCCCCCAATATTTCATTGCAGTATACATAGGAGGTCTTTTTTCTTCAACAAGAGCATAATCTATATTTTTCATATCGCTTTACCTGCCGCTTTGTTAGATAATGTACTATTAAACATTTTTTTGTATTCACGCTTATTGCGTATTGCACTTCTGACATCCGTGTTTTCTAAGTACATCGCTATATCAGCAGGAACCTCCTTTCGTTCTTTAGCAGCCAATTCAAAAAATAAGGATTTTTCATCAGCATCTTTAATATCAAGAATTTCGATAATCTTAAACTGTTTTTGCGGAGGAGGTGGATTTGTTTTTCCTCGCAATATATCATAAAAGTATGGTTTTTTAATGCCGAGTTGTGTGTAGAAATCTGTATGCGTCATTTTCGCGTTCTTAATCATATCCGATAACAAATCGCAAAAACGATTGTATTTCTCTTCCATTCAAACCAGCCTCCTATAGTATGTATGTTTGCATACTAACATTATATAATAAAATTTGAATTTTGTCAACGATTTTGAGCATTTGTAAAGATTTTTTAACACAACAAAAAAGCAGTCAGGGCATAATACCTAACTGCTTTCTGATATAATTTTTAGCGTGTTCTTTTTATTTGGTCGTAAATTGGTCGTAAGTTTTGTCTTTCAATCCTTGAAATCCTTGATTTTACGCCATTTACTTATCAAGTGGCTTCATTGTGGGGAACAACAGCACATCCCGAATGGCGGAAGAGTCAGTCAGTAACATGCACATGCGGTCGATGCCGAAACCGATACCGCCTGTGGGGGGCATGCCGATTTCCAAAGCGTTCATAAAGTCTTCATCAGTGGTGTTGGCTTCTTCGTCACCCTGAGCCAAAAGCTCTTCTTGTGCACGGAAACGTTCACGCTGGTCGATGGGGTCGTTAAGTTCGGAGTAGGCATTTGCCATTTCCCAACCGTTCATGAAGAACTCAAACCGCTCTACATATTCCGGATTTTCCGGTTTTTTCTTAGTCAGCGGTGAAATCTCGATGGGATGGTCCATCACAAAAGTAGGCTGAATGAGGTGCTCTTCTGCAAATTCTTCAAAGAACAGGCACAGAATGTCGCCCTTCTTGTGACGGTCTTCATAATGCACATGGTGTTCTTTTGCAGCAGCCCGTGCCTCTTCTAACGTATGAATCTGGTCGAAGTCAACGCCAGCATATTTTTTAACAGCCTCTACCATGGTGATTCTTTCGAAAGGCTTTCCTAAATCCATTTCCACGCCGTTATAAGTGATTTTGGTGGTGCCCAGCACTTCCTGTGCCACGTGGCGATACAGATTTTCGGTTAAATCCATCATGCCGTGGTAATCAGTGTATGCCTGATAGAGCTCCATCAAAGTAAATTCAGGGTTATGTCTGGTGTCAAGACCTTCGTTGCGGAATACACGGCCGATTTCATACACTTTCTCAAGGCCACCTACAATCAAACGCTTTAAGTAAAGCTCCAACGAAATACGCAGTTTGAAATCTTCATTTAAAGCATTGAAATGGGTTTCAAAGGGACGGGCAGCCGCACCGCCGGCGTTAGCAACCAGCATGGGTGTTTCTACCTCTAAAAAGCCCTGACCATTTAAGTAATTGCGGATGCTGGCGAGGATTTTAGAACGTTTAATAAAAGTGTCTTTTACTTCTGTGTTCATAATCAAATCCACATACCGCTGACGGTAGCGAATGTCTGTGTCAGTTAAGCCGTGAAATTTTTCGGGCAGGGGTTGCAGTGATTTAGACAGCAATGTGTAGCTGCTGACCTTAATGGAAATTTCGCCGGTTTTTGTGGTGAATACCTCACCGGAAGCACCAAGAATATCACCAATATCTAACTTTTTAAAGGCATCATATTCATCGCCTAACATATCCTGCTTCACAAAAAGCTGAATTCTGCCGTCAATGTCCTGCATGTCGCAGAACATAACTTTACCCATGCCACGCTTAGACATAAGACGTCCCGCAACAATTACGGTTTTGCCCTCTAAGGCATCATAATTGTTTTTTACCTGAGCAGTGGTGTGGGTTCTGTCGAACTTAACGGTGACAAAAGGATCACGTCCGGCTGTTTGCAAATCTTTCAGCTTGTCACGGCGGATTTGCAATATTTCGTTTAAATCTGTTTCATGTGCTTGCTGTTGCTGCATGAAAAAAACCTCCCGGGAATTTATCATTTATTGTTTATACTACAATATTATACTACAAAAATTTCCTTTTGTAAAACCTTATTTTCAAAAAAACGAAAAATTATCCTGTTTTTGTGTTGTTTATGGAAGATCTGGTCGAGGTACGCAGGCAAACAAGCCAAATTTGGTTATCTGTTTTTCTTTAGATTATTAAAAATTTTTACAATTTGTACATGATTTGTGCAAAAACTATTGATTTTTTTGCGTAAGGTGATATAATTATAATGTATATTTGTGCTAAGTGTCAGTTGTTTAGGGAAGACAACAAAAGCCAGATATTACTTCCGCCTTTTGCGGCATGGTTTCACTTACGTTTTAGTGCAGGAAAAACATGATACTGAAATGATACAGATGGGGCAACGTCCCCTATTGAAGGAGTTGTAAATTTTGGAGAAAATAGTGGTTAAGGGAGGTAAACGGCTTTGCGGCGAAGTGACCGTCAGCGGAGCGAAAAATGCCGCTGTTGCAATTATACCTGCTGCTATTTTGGTAGACGGCATTTGTACCATTGAAAATGTGCCGAACATCAAGGATGTTAAAGTTATCACGAAAATACTGGAGCACATGGGCGCCGGTGTTACATATTTAGATGCATATACACTGCAGCTTGACTGCCGGGGCATGAACAAACAAACAGCACCTTATGATATGATGCGGAAAATGCGTGCGTCTTATTATCTGTTAGGTGCACTGCTGGGCCGCTTTCATAAAGCCAATGTAACAATGCCCGGTGGTTGTTATTTTGGCCCCAGACCCATTGACCAGCATATTAAAGGCTTTGAGGCGTTGGGGGCAAGCATTCGGCAGGACAGTGACGTGATTATTGCTGAAGCAGAGACCCTAAAGGGTACCAGTATTTATCTGGACACGGTCAGCGTGGGCGCTACCATTAACATTATGTTGGCAGCAGTTCTGGCAGAAGGTGTGACCAGCATTGAAAATGTGGCAAAAGAACCACACATTGTTGATTTGGCCAACTTTTTAAATGCCATGGGTGCCAACATTAAGGGCGCCGGAACAGATGTAATTCGTGTGACAGGTGTTAAGTCGCTACGGGGCGGCGCTTATTCTATCATTCCTGACCAGATTGAGGCAGGCACTTTTATGGTTGCGGCAGCTGCCACGGCCGGTGATGTGCTTGTTAAAAATATTATTCCCAAGCATATGGAATCTGTTAGCGCCAAATTGACTGAAATTGGTGCCAAGGTAACGGAATATGATGACAGCATTCGTGTAGAAGGCAACCATGATGTTGCCGGCGTGAACATCAAAACCTTACCATATCCGGGTTTTCCTACGGATATGCAACCCCAGATTGTGGCACTTTTGTCTGTTTCAAACGGCACCAGTGTTGTAACAGAGGGTGTTTGGGACAGCCGGTTTCAATATGTGGGTGAGCTTTTGCGCATGGGCGCCAACATTAGGGTTGACGGTAAAACTGCTTTCATTACCGGTGTTGACCATTTAGAGGGTGCGCCCGTTCGTGCCACAGATTTGCGCGGCGGTGCAGGCATGGTGATTGCCGGCCTTATGGCAAAGGGCACCACAGAAATTACAGACCTGGAGCATATTGACCGGGGTTACGAAAAAATGGAAGAGAAATTTAAAGCTTTGGGTGCGGATATTTGCCGCATAACTGAGTAAATGAATTCCCGTATCTGACCTATTTGTCCACGGATAGGGCAGGGGATTTTTAAAGAGTATTTGTGGACAGAAAGGCTATGAAATTGCAATGAAAAACTGTAAAATTATGTTGGCTGGTTTTGGCGGACAGGGTATTCTGTTTGCCGGTAAGGTATTAGCTTATGCAGGTCTGAAGGCGGGACGTGAGGTTTCCTGGCTGCCGTCTTATGGTCCTGAAATGCGTGGCGGAACGGCAAACTGCAGTGTGGTTATTTCTGATAAGCCCGTTGGCTCACCGGTTATTCCCAATCCCGATGTTTTGATCGCTATGAACCGTCCTTCTCTTGATAAATTTGAAGCATCTATGCCTGCCGGCGGTATTGTTATTGTCGATAGCTCCATGGTTGACCGTGAGCTTGACCGCAGTGATGTAACAGTCATTAAAATTCCGGCTAGAGAAATGGCTTTAGAAGAGGGCTTGGGCAACCTTGCTAATATGGTTATTATCGGAAAACTGATTAAGGAAACCGGTCTTTACACCATGGATGAAATCAAAGCAGGTCTTGAAAAGAGTATTCCGCCTTCAAAGGCAGCTTTGCTTGATAAGAACATCAAAGCGATTGAGGTTGGATATCAATATGAGGCATAATGCCGGATTTTCCTATGATGGACACCGAATCATTACCTGTGATGCATTGACAATGGCAGGGGGCGTTCGTCATGGATTTTCTACCCGATTAGAAGGGATCAGTTCAGGGATTTATTCATCTTTGAATCTGGGCGTGAATACTGACGATGAGCGGGAAAAGGTTCGTTGCAATTTTGCCTTGCTGAGTCAGGATGTGGGCATTTCTGTGTCCCAACTTGTGCTGGCACGTCAAATTCACAGCACCAGAGTTTATCATGTTAAACAAGCGGATGCCGGCAAGGGCCTTTTGCACAAGAGTGATTTGCCTGAGGTTGACGCATTAATTACGAACCAAACCGGCGTCTGTCTGGCGACCTTTTATGCCGACTGTACGCCGATACTTTTCTTTGACCCTGTGAAAAGGGTTATTGCTTCGGTGCATTCCGGCTGGCGGGGTTCGCTGGGGCAGATTGCCCGGCAGGCCGTTATTTCTATGGAGGAAACATATGGCTGCCATCCGGCAGACATTCTTGCCGCTATGGGACCGTCGATTAAACAATGTCACTTTGAGGTGGACGAGGATGTTTACCTGAAATTTGTGGATGTTTTTGGCGAAGTGGCCACGCAAAATACAAAACGGAAAGAACAAAAATATTACATTGATACCGATGCGTTAAATGTTCATACCTTGCTTGCATCAGGACTTTTGCGGGAGCATATCAGTGTTTGTCCTGACTGTACATATTGCGATGAAAAACGATTTTTCTCCCATCGGCGGGAGGGCAGCACAGGACGGATGTGTGCTGTGATTGCGTTGCAATAGAAACAAAAGAAAGAGGTGCAAAAATGGATCAACGTGTTGTTTTGGTTGTTGATGATGAAAAACCGATTTTAGACATTTTAAAATTTAATCTGGAAAAAGAGGGTTTTAGAGTTTTAGGAGCCGGTGACGGAGAGGAAGGCTTGAATCTGGCTTTAACACAGAATCCTGACCTAATTCTTTTGGATATCATGCTGCCTAAAATGGACGGCTTTGATGTTTGCAAACGTATTCGTGAAAAATCTAATGTACCGATTATCATGATTACTGCCCGTGAAGAGGAAGTAGATAAGGTGCTGGGTCTTGAACTGGGTGCTGACGATTATATCACGAAGCCTTTCAGCATTCGTGAACTTTTAGCCAGAGTGCGTGCCAACATGCGTCGTTTTACCGGCGATGCCAAAGAGGAGGCTGCTGACATCATTCAGGCTGCGTCTGATTTGGTGATTAATATCACAAAATATGAAGCCATTAAAAACGGCACAACCCTTGACCTCACCTTGCGTGAATATGAGCTTTTGAAATTTCTTGTTACCCAGCCAAACCGCATTTTTTCCCGTGAAGCACTTCTCTCCAGTGTTTGGGGCTATGAGTTCTATGGTGATGTAAGAACTGTGGATGTAACAGTGCGTCGCCTTCGTGAAAAAATTGAAGATGATTCCAGCAATCCGAAATATATTTTAACCAAGCGAGGCGTGGGATATTACTTTGACAAAGCGTCTGAGTAGAAAAACAGAGGAGTCACAGTATGTTTAAAAGTCTGCAATGGAAAATGGTGGCGATTTTTGTTCTGCTGGTGCTGGCAATTGTATCAGTTACAGGAACCTTTTTAGTTCTTTCTGTCACCAATTCCTATTATTACCTGTTTGCTGAAGAAATGAATTCAATTTTTACCGAGCCTTTTATTAAGCAGTTGGAGGGCGGTTCGGCACAGGATGAAACATACATTACAAGCGTTTTAAATGCACATACTGCTCGTATGGGTATTGACTCATACCGAAATTATTATATTTTGTCTGCTGAAGATGCCTCCGTGATTGACAGTTCTGCCGAGGCACCGGATTTTTTTTTCATGAATTCACCGAATTTAATTACAGCTCTTTCCGGCAGTGTAGGAAACAATGTGAGTCCGCAGGATTCCATTATGGATTATGCTGTGCCGGTGAAGGGAGATAGTTTCTTTTACATTGTGTATGTTTTAGACACAAAGGAAGAGTTGGCGGTTATCACCCAACGTATTTTCACCATTATTCTGCAGGCACTTTTTTTGGGTGTTGCCATTTCATTGATTATGGGTTATTTTCTCTCTAGAACCATCACAACACCCATTTCGAATCTGACGAAAACCGCCAAACGTTTAGCAGAGGGTGAATTTGAATATAAAATTGAAGCGAAATCAAATGATGAAATCGGCACGCTGACAGAATCTTTTAACGACATGTCCGATAAACTGCAGGCTGCAATGCTGCAAATGTCTACAGAAAAAAACAAGGTAGAGGCCATTTTGTTGAACATGACAGACGGCGTTATGGCGTTTGCAACAGACGGCAGCGTTATTCATATTAATCCCACAGCGAGAAAAATGTTTGGTCTTTCTGAAGATGAAGAGCTTGATTTTAACAGCTTCTTTAACGGCCATCATGCAGATATTCATCTTGAGGATATGCTGTATCTGGAGGATAATCGCTTTGCAGAACGGGATATTGAGCTCAAACACTTGTCTATTAAGGCCAGTTTTGTGGTGTTTGAAGATGAGTTTGATAACACAGGCGGCGTTTTGGTGGTGCTTCACGATGTGACAAAACAGCAAAAGCTGGAGAATTCCCGTCGTGAATTTGTAGCTAACGTTTCCCATGAGCTGAGAACACCGCTAACAACCATTAAGTCTTATGCGGAAACGCTGCTTGACATGCTGGATAATTCCGATGTGCCTGTGGCTTTTATTAACACGATTTTAAACGAAACAGACCGCATGACCCGGTTGGTAAAAGACCTTTTGGTGCTTTCCAGTTTGGAACAGCCGGACCAACTGAACAAAAGTGAATTTAAAATGGAGGCTTTAGTCACTGACGTGGTGGATACTTTGGCTCTTGTGGCCAAGGATCAGGGCCATCGGCTGTCTTATTCCATTGTCGAACCCTTTGACAGACTATTTTATGGTGACCGCGACAGGCTGGAGCAGCTTCTTTATAATATCATTTCCAATTCTATCAAGTACACGCCCAACGGTGGAAAAATTGATGTTTTGGCCGGTCAGCACTTTGGCAACGTTTATGTGAAAGTGAAGGATAACGGCATTGGTATTCCAGAAAAGGATTTAGGGCGGCTTTTTGAACGTTTTTACCGTGTGGATAAGGCCCGCAGCCGTCAAAAGGGTGGAACCGGCCTGGGTCTGGCTATTTCTAAAAGCATTGCAGATGCCCATGGTGGAACTATCGCTGTCTCCAGTGTCGTCAATCAGGGAACTGAGGTAACCATCACCTTGCCTGTGTTGCCCCCTGACCATAGTGACAGTTCTGAAAAGCAGGATGCCATGTAAAATGTAAAGGTAACATAACCTTATCGTAACACATTTGTAAAAAAAGCATGATATACTATTAATAGCATAATAAACTAAGTGTCTTATTCGGGTTAAAATCCCTGTATTCGAGGCTTGTTTGGGAGGTGTTTTCTATGCGAAAGAAGTGTTTAACAAAAGCAGGCATTTTGGCGTTGCTGTTTGTTTGTATTATGAGTTTAACATTAAGTGTGTATGCTTCGCCGGAGATTTTGCCCGGTGATGTAGAATCAACCGCTGCGAGCATTGTTACTTTAAAGGCGCCAGAGCAGCTGACGTCTTCTACCACCAGCAGAAAGTTGCCGATTTCTGCTACGGCACCTCAGGGCGCTTTGGTAACCGTCTATCGCTACAATTTTGTAACAGGAAATTATCATAAAATTGTAACGGATGAAGTTCCTCTTGAGGCTGTGGTGGGTTCAACAACCTTGTTTGCCGGCCAGGTAGACTTAGCCTCAGGCATGAACAAATTTTTGATTCGTGGCGCATGGGATGACAGTGTTTACACAGTGGTTAAATTTGATGTTGATGCGCTGAATGAAGGCTTTATGGACCGAATCAAAGGCGTCATCAACGTTATATTCGGCTGAAAAATGGATGAAGTGTGAAGGGGCGTCCCGGTGATTTTGGTCCTGTTGGATTCAAAATGACGGATGCCCTGTTTCTTTTTTTACTATCTGCGGAGGAGGGATGGAGATGCTGAAAAAACATTTTAAAAGCATAGTTCTTGTTTTTCTGGTTCTGACGGCTTTTTTTCTTGCCAGTCAGATTTGGTTCAGCAGTTACCTCCTGCCCGATGGATATAATTATTTTGTTTCTGGTTTTCAAAAATATATTGTGCGTCCCATTACCGGCCTGTTTCATGGCAGAATGAGTACTGATTTTTCAGAGAATTTTCAGGCGTTATCTCGTCCTGAAAAAGTTGTTATCAATGTTTCCGGAGAACGTCGCTCTTTTCGTGATGGTCAGAAAAATTTTGAAGAAGCACTCCGGCTTGCCGACGAAACCATGAGTCATTTTCTTTCGGGTGACTATGATGTGAAGAGCCGTGAAGTGGTGACTATGGATGCTTATAATGCGGTGCTGCGTGGAAAATCCATTTATGTGGATTATGGAAAGAATTATGACTACAATCTGTTTTCGGTCAGCGTTTGCGGGCAGGCGAAGAACCGTTTTTCTGATGATTTGAGCGTTGTTAAAGGGTATATCATCAGCCTGCAGGATAGCATTATGAATGATATTTCGGTTTTTATCATGGATCAGAAAAGCAGTAATATTTACCGGTATGTGATTGAAGCAGATAAAAATGAGCTTGACAGCCGCATGGCGACACTGCTGCAGACTACCCCTGCCGATCATTCTCTTTCTTATTCCTTTGAGTTGAATTTTCATAAAGAACAAACGGAAATCGTTTCCAAGGTGCTGTTTGAGCCTATGATTCTCATGGAACTGACGCCGGTTTCACTAGCCAAAGCTACAGCAGTGACACCAGGAGGTTTCGACCAGACGGTTGATGCCCATATGCTAGACACGGTTTTGAGAATGTTTTCCATTAACACCAGAACCATGTGGCGATATATGGATTTAACAGGTGCCCGTGTGTTTGTGGAAAACGATGCGACACTGACGCTATATCCTGATGGTTATCTGGAATATCAAACAGTGGGTAATGGCAAAGGACTGGACATCTCCGCTGACAAAAGCGGTTATGATATCTATGCAGCCACATCTGATGCGGTAGATTTTGTGACAGAATTGTGCAGCTATATGCCACCGGAAATTTTTGAACATTTAAGAATTACCTCAGACCTGACCAATGATTCTGCTAAACAGGGATTTTACAGGATTTGCTTTGATTATTGTATTGATGGTATTCCAGTGCGTTGTCAATCGACAGAAGGCCAGGGTCATACCATTGAACTGGAAATTGAGGGCGGTTATTTAAAATCTTATAGGCAGCACGTTACAACCTATGAGCTGAATGTAAACGAAACTTTACAAACTGTTCCAATGCTTAGCGCTGCAGATTTTCTTGTGGATGACCTTTACGATGGCAAAACACCCCTTTATATTGATAAGCTGAGTGTTTGTTATGTGGAGAAGGAAAACGGACAGCTGGCATCGGGTTGGCGTGCTGTTGTAGATGGCAGAGAATATATTGTTGAGTAGACAAAACTTGAGTGAGGTGACGTTATGAACTGGGGACGTGCAAAAAATCTATTGATTATTTTGTTTATCATAACAGATATATTTTTGCTTATTCTTCTTTTACAAATTAAATTCACAGCGTCACAAATTCCTGAGGATATTATTGAAAAAACGGCAATCATTTTGCAGGATCACGGCATACAGGTGCAGTCAGAGCAAATTCCTCAAAAACGTGTGGAAAATCGGAACGTGATTATGGAAAATTTCTTTCGTTTGCCCGATGAAGCTGCTAACAAGCTCTTAGGTGACGAGGCACAGGCCTCTGTGTCAAATTCTCAGCTTTATGAATATAGATATGAAAGTCCTGAGGGCACGCTTCACATTAAAGACAGCGGTTTTACCTATCAGAGTAAAAAAACAAAAAAACCATATGAAGCCGACAAGCTTCCATCACCGGAACATTTGACGGAAATGGTTCTTAGAAAATTAAGTGACCTTGGTTTTTCTAAAAGGACTACCGTTGTCAGCCGCATAACCAACCATGATGGCATTTACGGCTGTGTGGTTGAACCGACATACGAAAATAGGAAAATTTATGGCATTGCCATGCATATTACAGTTGACAGTGAGGATATTCTATCCATTGAGGGCAACTGGTTTACCGCAGAGGGCTCAGAGGCTTATGGCCAGGAGAAACTTTTGGATGTAACGGCTGTTTTGACCGGTTTGATTTATCACGAAGGGAAAACTCCCATGACCATTACTGATATCAGCTTTGGCTATTATGCTGCGGATGATTATTTAGACAGCCGTGAAATTGTGGCTGTGCCCGTGTATGTTATAACAGATGAAACGGGCAGTATACATGTTTTTGATGCACGTGTGGGCACTGCAATTGAATAGAGAGGAAGAAAAAAATGTTAGTTGATGTAGCAGAAATTCAAATTCAATCAGGAAACGGCGGCAATGGTCTGGTATCCTTCCGTCGTGAAAAATATGTGGCGGCAGGCGGTCCTGACGGCGGTGATGGCGGCAAGGGCGGCGATGTGATTTTTCAGGCAGATTCACGTCTTTTGACCTTGATGGATTTTCGGTATAAAAGAGAATATAAGGCTCAAAACGGCGGTGATGGCAGAGGTGCTAAGTGTACCGGCAGAAGCGGTGATGACATGACCATTCGTGTACCTGTGGGAACGCTGATTAAAGATGCGGAAACCGACAGAGCGATTGCTGATTTAAACCGTGATGGAGCCACTTTTGTTGCTGCCCGAGGGGGCAACGGCGGTTGGGGCAACATCCATTTTGCAACGCCAACCCGTCAGGTTCCTAAATTTGCCAAACCCGGTCAACGGGGCATTAAACGACGGATTAAGCTGGAATTAAAGCTGTTGGCAGATGTAGGACTTGTTGGCTTTCCCAATGTGGGTAAATCCACGCTGCTGTCTGTGGTCAGCAGTGCCCGTCCTAAAATTGCTAATTATCATTTCACAACATTGGAGCCGAATCTGGGTGTGATTTCGGTGGGTGAGGCCAAAAGTTTTGTTATGGCAGACATTCCCGGCATCATAGAGGGAGCCAGCCAGGGCGTGGGTCTGGGACATGATTTTTTAAAGCATATTGAGCGGACGAGGTTATTATTGCATTTAGTAGATGTGTCTGGTGTTGAGGGCAGAAATCCCCTGGAGGATTTTGATACCATCTGCGAGGAAATGCGATTATATAACCCCGAATTGGCGGAAAAACCTCAGATTGTGGTGGCTAACAAAACAGACATCATCACAGACCCAGCAGCTTATGAAGCTTTTAAAGAAGAAATTGAAAACCGCAATCTTTTGCTCTTTGAAATTTCAGCGGTAGCCCAAAAGGGCACTCGTGAACTAATGGCCTTTGCTTATGGCTGTTTACAGGAACTGCCTGTGCCGGAACAAACTGTGTATGAAGATGTGATTGAACCGGTGGCGCTGGATGATTCCATCACTGTCATTTGCGATGATGATGTGTATTGCGTGGAGGGTGGCCGCGTTGACCACATTGTGGCAAGCACCAACTTTTCGGATTATGAATCTCTCCAGTTTTTCCAACGCTCTCTGCGGGATGCAGGCATTATTGATGAACTGGAAAAGGCCGGCATCAATGAAGGCGATACGGTGCGGATTGGCGAACTGGAATTTGAGTATGTAAAGTGAGGCAGAAACATGCAGAGCTTAACTATGACAGCTAAGGCAAAAATCAATTTGTCTTTAAAGGTGCTGAACAAGCGTGATGATGGTTATCATAACATTGAAAGTGTGATGCAGTCGGTGGCGTTTGGTGATGAAGTGACAGTGACTCGCAAGGAAGAGCCGGGTATCACGGTGGTTTCAAGCGACCCGGCATTGCCAACAGATGACGGGAACATAGCCTGCCGTGCGGCAGCTTTGATGCAAACACATTGCGGACTTTCCGGTGGCTTTGAGATTCGCTTGGAAAAGAAGATTCCCGTGGCGGCGGGTCTTGCGGGGGGCAGCACCAATGCAGCGGCGGTTATGCATTTGATAAACCGTTTATGTGAGCTATCTCTTTCTGCTGAGGAATTGGAGGCACTGGGTTTAACTCTTGGTGCAGATGTGCCCTTTTGTTTGTATGGAAAACCGGCATTGGCTGAGGGAATCGGTGAACGTTTAACACCGGTTGCCGGTCTTGCTGATTGCTATATTGTTCTGGCTAATCCCGGCATTGGCGTTAGCACAGGCATGATTTATCAAGCACTCAATGGAGGAAATCCTCAGGCGGGCGGCAATACGAAGGCTTTGCTGGGCTATCTGTCAAACGGAAATCTGCACAAAGCCTTTGGTGAGATGAACAATGTTATGGAGCCGGTAGCCATGCAATTTTGTCCGCAAATTGGTGTTCTCCTAGAAAAACTCAGGGCGGCTGGAGCTGACCATGCAATGATGAGTGGCAGCGGTGCTACCTGTTTTGGTGTTTTTTGCAAGCAGCCGGAGGAGGAAAAGCTGAAAGCTATGCTTGGTAAGGATTTTGTAGCACTGACAACACCGATGAATTGACACACATGGAAGGACTCAGGCATATAAAATAGTGAGAAATGGAGACTGAATATGAAGAAGGCACTTTTGATTTTATTGGCAATGCTATTGTTATGTACCGGAATTTTTGCCGGTTGTACATCGGGTAACAATGGAGAAACGGAGCATTCCTTTGTAAAGTTGAGTCTGGAGCAGGGCGATATTATTCTTGAACTCTATCCGGAAGTTGCACCTAAGTCTGTGCAGCATTTCTTAGAATGTGTGAAATCCGGTTATTATGATGGCAAGGTGTTTCACCGCACCATTCCCGGTTTGATTCAGGGTGGTTCAGCAGATGGTTTTGGTGTTGGCGGCTCCGGCAGAACCGTGAAGGGTGAATTTACAGAAAACGGATTTGAAAACAATTTAAAACATGAACGGGGCGTGATTTCTCTGGCTCGAACCAACGTCCCTGATTCTGCCAGCGGTCAGTTCTTTATTATGACACAGGCACAAAGCTATTTAGACGGTAAATATGCCACCTTTGGCAAGGTGGTTGAAGGCCTTGAAATTGCTGATGAAATTGCAGCAATGCCCACCAGGGGACTCAATCATGACGAGCTGGTGACAAAGCCGGTTATACGCAGTGCTGAGATTTTAAAGAATTATACACCGCCTGTAGCGTTGCAATAGAAACGCATCGATATAAATCTCTGTCGAGATTTTCGATATGTGCTAAAGCACTCGATATGCCTGACGGCTTAATATGTTGCTAACGTAACGATAATTAAATTGTTCAGGAATTTTATAAAGAGTGTCAATGTTGTCTAAATATCAAAGCCTTCCCCTTGAGGGGAAGGTGGGTTGCGTAGCAACTCGAATGAGGCGGAAAAGAATAACGATTGCTCTGCAATCTACACCTCACCACCGTCTACGGCGAAGCTTCTCCTTAAGGAGAAGCCTTTGAAAGAAAGTACAATGTTAGAAATGGTTCGCTATAGAGTGTAAGAGGCCGTTTGAGGTTGGATAAAACATTTTCGACATAGGCTTGCGTCAGCAACAACACATATGAAAAACAGCAATTTTTTTTGAAATTCCATTGACAATATTGTAAAATGGTGTATGATAATAATAATGTATCTCGTTGAAACTTTTAGAATTTTTTAAGACTGAAAGTGAAGGGAACTCCGGAGAATCTCGTACAGAGTGCCGAAGGTGCAAGGCCATTATGGCTGAATCTCTCAGGCAAAAGGACGGAGCAGAATTTATTGCATTTGTGCTTTTATATTTCTGCATAATATTCCGGAGCCACCTTGAAAAAAGGTGGCTGTTTTATTGGATAAATTTATATTTAGGAGGCAAAAAATGGAACAGTTTTTAGCAATGATTGAACAAATCAACGGCAAAATCAACAGTTGGGTGTGGGGACCCGTAATGCTTGTATTTTTAGTAGGTACAGGAATTTTCCTCACTTGTGGACTTAAGTTTTTCCAGATTGGAAAAATCGGTTTATGGATGAAAAACACTTTCGGTACGTTCTTTAAAAAGAGTAATAAAACCGACAAAGATTCAAAGGCAATCTCATCATTCCAGGCCTTGTGTGCAGCTTTGGGCGGCACAGTAGGTGTAGGCAATGTTGTTGGCGTAGCAACTGCAATTGCAGCTGGTGGTCCGGGCGTGATTTTCTGGATGTGGGTTGCAGCGTTTTTCGGTATGATAACAAAGTATGCAGAAATTGTACTTGGTATTTTCTATCGTAAGAGAAATTCTGATGGCGAATGGTTAGGCGGCGCAATGGTTTACCTGAAGGAAGGTTTCTCTGACAAAAAAGGGCTTAAAACCATCGGCTCAATATTAGGCGTTCTTTTTGCGGCATTCTGCATTTTGGCATCTTTTGGTATAGGAAATATGAGCCAGATAAATACAATCGCTGTAAACTTTGAGCAAACTTTCAGTATTCCGGTTATTGTCACAGGTATAGTTCTTTTGGTTTTGATGGCAATTATGGCACTTGGTGGTTTAAAGAGAATCGCTTCCGTTACAGAAAAACTCGTTCCCTTTATGTCTGCTTTCTATATCATCGGTGCAGTAATTATCGTTGTTACCAAGTTCTCTGTTCTTGATGATGTTTTTGTTGCAATTTTCAAAGGTGCATTTGGTTTTGATGCCGTTGCCGGCGGTGCAGTTGGTGTTGTAATTTCGAAGGTAGCAAAGAGTGGTATTGCCCGCGGTGTATTCTCAAACGAGGCGGGTCTTGGCTCATCCGCGCTTGTTCACTCTGCAGCAGATGTAAAAGAACCTGCAAAGCAGGGTATGTGGGGTGTATTTGAAGTTTTTGTAGACACAATTGTTATTTGTAGCCTCTCTGCCTTGGTTATCCTTTCATCAGGTGTTATCGACCTGTCAACAGGTCTTGTGGCTTCAGGCTTTACAGCAGATAAGGCATCCGTCTTGGTAACAGAGGCGTTTGTTGAATCCTTCGGAAGCATCGGCGGTTACTTTGCAACCTTTGCAATCTTCTTCTTTGCCTTTTCAACTGTTATCGGCTGGTTTGTTTACGGTTCCAAATCCTGTGAGTTCCTGTTTGGTAAAATTATAAAAGTTATATATAAAGTTATCTTCGTATGCTTTGTTATGGTTGGTGCCACTATGGATCTTTCCCTTGCCTGGGATATTTCCGATACATTCAACGGTCTTATGGCAATTCCAAACTTAATTGGTTTGCTGATTCTCTCTGGTACAGTATTTAAGATTACCAAGAACTACCTTGCAAGATTAAAGGGCGAAAATGTTAAACCGGTTCTCTCGGCTTACGAGGATATCCAGGCTGAAATGGAAGCAAAAGAGAACTAATACATATTCTTGAACTTTTAAATTAAAAAATTAAATGCACAAAAATCCCAAGGAAATATGCCGAGTGTCCCTAAGGACAATAAAAGAGTGTTTACCTTTACGGAACACTCTTTTTTTCTATATTAATTTTCGTTAAAGTTATAGCCATATTTTGATGGGGAAACCCCTGTAATTTTTTTAAATTCTGCGGAAAAATGCTTTTGATCGTTATATCCGCATAATTTTGATATTTCCTGTATAGAAAAATATCCGGCAATAATCAATGCTTTGGCATATTCCATCCTACGTTCAATAACATACTGTTTGGGTGACATACTAAATTCTTTTTTAAATAATCTTCGAAAGTATGGTTCGCTCATAAAGGATTTGGCGGCAGCAACAGCCAAAGAGAAGTCATTACGCAGACAATTCTTTTCCATGTAAATAATTGATTCACCTATTTTTTTGTTTTTGTAAGCAGGTTGATTATCCTTATACATTTCTGATAAAATTTTGCTAAACAGCGCAGAGCATTCGTTTTTGTAAGACACCTCTTTTTTGTTCCAACAATCTAGTATTTCATTAAAAAGCTTTCGATATTTTTCAGGATTTTCCGGACTAAACCATTCAATCATTTCCGAATGGTAATTAAATGCTTTAAAATGTATAACAATAAGTTTGTCCTTTTTAGATTTACGCGTATAGCTTAAATTCGAAGGTACATAGCATATTGAATCGTCCGACACTTCAATTTGTTGTTTATAAGTATTTAATGTAGTGTCAGCTTTATATCTGAAAGAAATTGCATCAAAGTTTCGGTTTGAATTATTGGTTCTTGAATTCTTCTGGTCGAAGAAAAGGACATCCAGAATCTCAAATATAATATATTCTTGTTCGAAAATCACGAAAACCACCTCTTAAAACACCTTAATTATACCAAAAATGTTTCAAAAAATCAACCTTTTTGTCCGAATTTAAGGTGTAATAATAGGATGTATGCTATTATAAAAAAAGATTATAGTTTGAGGAGGTTTTATACTATGAGTGAAAGGCGAAAAGTTCTAGAGCTGTTTGAAGAACAAAAAGAGTTTATGGAAGAAAGAATAAATTCAGGTATTGAACAGTACCGAAAGGGTTATGCCAATATTTTAGTTAAGGATAGTGAAGGAAATCCTATTCCCAATGTGAAAATTACGGTTAATCAAAAGTCGCATGAGTTTAAATTTGGTGCAAATCTTTTCATGCTCGATGAGCTTGAAACAGAGGAGAAGAATGAAGCGTATAAAAAATATTTTGCAGATACATTTAATATGGCAACCTTGCCATTCTATTGGGATGCAACCGAGCCGGAGAAAGGTCATACAAGATATGACAAAAACAGTGTGAAGCTTTACCGCAGACCGCCTATTGACCTTTGTATTGAATTTTGTGAAAAACATGGCATTGAACCTCGTGAGCATGCTTTGGCATATGATCAGTTCTTCCCGGAATGGTTGTATAATGCATCTGTATTTGAAGTAAAAGCAGCATATGAAAACAGATGCAAAGAAATTTCTGAAAGATATAAAGATAAAATACCCACAATTGAAGTGACAAACGAAATGGTGTGGAAAAATGGAAAAACCGTTTTTTATAATCAACCCGATTTTGTTGAATGGTGTTTTAAGACTGCAGAAAAATATTTTCCTGCAAACCAGCTTGTAATTAATGAAGGGACAGGCCTTCCGTGGGACGATAACTGTAGAGGGACAGATAACTATTATTCTTATATTGAAGCGAATATTTTAAAGGGAGCAAAAATTGACGCAATCGGAATGCAATATCATATGTTCTATAAAGCGGAGGATGAATTTCAGGACACAAGACCATATTATAATCCTGAAAACCTATATAAACATATGGATTTGTACTCGAATTTTGGTAAGCCAATACAGGTTACAGAAGTAACAATCCCTGCATATTCAAACGATGAGGAAGATGAGGCAATTCAAGCTGAAATAATAGAAAAGCTCTATTCAATCTGGTTCTCACATCCTAATGTGGAGCAGATTATATATTGGAATCTTGTTGATGGGTACGCACATCTATGGGATCCAAGTCCGGAAAAGATAAAAGCATCGCAAGGTGATATGACTTTGGGTGAAAACTATTATTATGGTGGACTTCTTCGATTTGATATGACTCCGAAGCCGGCATATTATGCAATTAAGAATCTAATTGAAAATAAATGGCATACTGAGGTGGAAGCGGTTTCTAATGTAAACGGTAAGGCAATGTTCAAAGGTTTTTACGGAAAATATGATGTTGAAATAGAAGTTGACGGAAAAGTTGTCAATAAAGAAATAAATTTGTCAGCTAAGGGTAAAAAAGAATTTGCAATAGAGGTGTAAGAAATGAATCAATCAATAAAAGAAATGATTTCAGAAAATGTAAATATTTGTTCCAATCCTTCGGAACTGAAAATAACAGACATAAGAGTAGCAAACATAAATGGCGCACCAAAGCACTGCCCGTTAATAAAAGTGTACACTAATCAGGGATTGGTGGGATATGGAGAAGTAAGAGATGCATCAAGTGCTACATATGCTCTTATGCTAAAATCAAGATTAGTTGGTGAAAATCCTTGTAATGTAGACAAGCTGTTTAGAAGAATCAAGCAGTTTGGAGGACATTCAAGACAAGGCGGCGGTGTATCAGGTCTTGAAATTGCGCTTTGGGATTTAGCAGGTAAAGCATGGGGTGTTCCGCTTTGGCAGATGCTTGGAGGAAAATTCAGAGATAAAGTAAGAATGTATTGCGATACAGACGTTGACGGAAAGCATACAGGAACAGATATGGGACATGCTCTCAAAAAAAGAATGGAACAAGGGTTTACGTTCTTAAAGATGGATTTGGGAATCGAGCATCTTCTTGATGAACCAGGATGCCTCAATGCGCCGATAGGATTTTTGGAGGATATTAAGAAATACTCAATGAAAGCAATCATTCATCAGGGCGGCTCGGTTGATATGGATATGATGCTTGGAAAAAATTATGAGACTTTTACCATTCCACATCATGCCACAGGTATCCATTTAACTCAAAAAGGAATGGATGTGCTTGAAAATTATGTAAAAGAGGTTCGTGATGTAATAGGCTATGAAGTTCCTCTTGCTATTGACCATTTCGGACATATCTGTATTGAAGATTGCATTATGTTTGCAAAGCGTCTGGAAAAGTATAATATTGCATGGATAGAGGATATTGCACCATGGCATTATACCGACCATTATGTCAAAATTGCAAATAATTGTAATGTTCCTATTTGTACCGGTGAGGACATATATCTTGCTGAAAACTTTGAGCCCCTTATGAAAAACGGCGGAGTAGCTGTTGTTCACCCCGATATGCTTACTGTCGGCGGAGCGATGGAAATGAAAAAACTTGGCAATATGTGCGATAAGTAGATGAAAAATACCTTAAAGCACTAAAAACACTTACTTTGGAAGAGGTATGGAAACCTATTTTTGTTAAAGGATACGAAAGTCAGTTTGAGGGCAGACTGCATACTCTTCACGATGACGGCAGAAAGCTTATAGGACGTGCTGTTACAGCAACTTACTGTCCATTCCGACCTGACCTTGATGAAGTTGTGAAAGATATTGGAAGAAGTGAAAACAGAACGGGTACATATAACCAGTGGGTAATTGATAACCTTATGGAATATGATGTTCCAGTAATTGATATGTATGACAAAATCTATAAAGGAACATATCTTGGCGGTAATCTCACGACTGCATTAAAGAATAAAACCAAAAACGAAAACGGTGGAGCAGTAATCTGGGGTGGTATCAGAGATACTGAGCAGATGAAAAAGGTTGAAGATACACAAGTTTATTACTGCGGAATCGACCCGACTCCAATCCGTGATTTTATAATGACAGGATATAATACCGCAACAAGAATTGGTAACGCAATTGTTTTGCCGGGTGATGTTGTTTTCGGTGCAGGTGGCGGAGTGCTATTTATTCCATCTCACTTGGTTGCAGAGGTCGTAGGCGGAGCTGCAAAAACTCAGGTTAAGGATTTGTTCGGTTTTGAAATGATTAGGCTTAATAAATTCACAACGGCACAAATAGATAAAAATACATGGACGAAGGAAATGCTTGACCTTCTTATGGAATTCATAGAAACTGATGAACGAGCCGTCGAATACAGAGGTCTTGACTGGTCTGAAGAATATGACCTTGCTATAAACGGCGATCCTAATGATACACAATCTGCTTTGTAGAAAAATCCGATAATTTATCGGATTTTTTTATTATTGTATAGTTGATATATGTGAACAAACATGGTAATATATATAAAAGAGATTTTTGTCCCTAACTTGACAAAATCATAGTAAGAGTGTCGAAAATTGTTGAAAATAGAATATATAGGAGATGTGACTGAAGTGATTTATAAAAAAATTAGTCTCGATGAATCTGATGAAAATGTATTTCTTGAGGCTTACATAGCGGATAAGATAGGAGATTTTGTTCGTAATGCTATACTTGTAATTCCGGGAGGAGGATATTCAACTGTATGCTCTGATAGGGAAGGTGAGCCAATAGCGATGGCATTTAT